>JAKSBB010001310.1 GCA_022361315.1 Desulfobacterales bacterium | reverse complement strand
TGTGGCTGAGGTGTGAATAAAGGCTGGCAAGGCCAAAACCGTGGTCAAGGATTACCGTGTTCCCGAAAATCCCGACACTGTCGGCCATAATCACCCTTCCGTTGTTTGCTGCGCCTACCTCTGCATTTGAAGTGGACGCCAGGTCGACACCTAAGTGTACTGCCCTGTCAATTTCCTTTCCTTTGTACTTATAAATTCTGCGATCAGCGAACTTTGCACGGTTGGCAGCGCCTGCCAAACGGCCGAAGCGTCCTTCCCAGAGCACTTGGTTTACCGTATCCGAGGGAACAGCCAATACTTTTTCCACGTTTTGGCGCCGCAACTCTTTGTTTACGTGTAGAAATTTACCCAGCATGGGGTTGGTGGCACCGGCAAATGCGTCCGCCTTTTCACCCAAGTCAATGTCCGGCATTTTCCGGTCAAGGAACCTATCGGAGATATTCAACACATCGGTTCTAAAATTTTTATCCTTTATATAGTGATGAAATCCGCGTTTGGAAATATTGCCTGCCGGATCCTGGGCCTGTACAAAGATCTGGGTGCCAGGGCCCTGGGTGTGGTTCAGTGCGAAGAAACCGGCGTATATACTCGGATCATCGAACATTCCCGAGTGTCCGGGGAAAAAATTATCCCCCACCATTACCCCGCTTTGGGTGTCGGTTTCAAACACCTTATAAATGACAAGACCACTCCCGCCCTTAGAGACATTGTGCTGTTTTGTGAGTACTTTGATCTGAGGTGGTTTGGTATCGATGACCACCTTTTTTTCTTCATAGAATCGGTTCCCCTTATTCCATCCGTGCCAGGAATAATCCAGCACAAGAATTCTTATGGTCGCATCACCGTCGTTCATGCCGTACCGGCGGGATTCCACCGGTATGGAAAAGGATTCCTCCGTCACCTTTTGGTCTGAGAAAAAGGAAAGTATGGAGGATGGCGGATAATCCTTGTCCATCAATACCTTTTCGTTGCCGTTTTGCATAAGTGAAACCATCACCCGTCTCAAACCTGTGCCACCGTCTCTCACGGTAAGGGCCATCTCATAAGATTTTTTCAGGTATTCCGAAGGCAGGCTGATTTCCACTTCAGGAGAAGTGCCTTCGTATTTATAAAGGACGACCCAAGTCAGGGGGACAAAAATTCCCACCAGGATCAGAATAATTACCGCTTTTTTCATTGATTAACCCTATAATTCAAGACGTTAGATTCCAGCAAAATAAAATCAACCTAAAATACCAGCAAAAGCCTTACATATCAAGGAATTTTACATTCTTGACTTTTAGCTTTCCAAACTATAGGTTTAGCCCAAACATGTCACCATTTTAAGGATTTCCACCATGAACAACTTCTTTTTTAATCTTATCCAAACCAAACCTGCGGTTTTTTTCCTAATTGCAGGTCCCTGCGTTATTGAGGACTATGACACCAGTTTTGCCATTGCATCCCATCTGAAATCCGTGACCCAGGAGTTGGGAATTCCTTATATTTTCAAGGCTTCTTATGACAAGGCAAACAGGACCTCAATCCAATCCTTTAGGGGACCGGGGGTTGAGGACGGACTGGAAATTCTCAAGCGAATCAAAGAAGAGTTGGATCTGCCTGTTATTTCGGACATTCATCAGCCAAGCCAGGCTGAAGCTGCAGCCAAGGTTTTGGATATCATACAGATTCCGGCTTTTTTATGCCGGCAAACCGATTTGATCCTGGCTGCATGTAAAACCGGGAAACCGGTGAATATCAAGAAAGGACAGTTTTTATCGCCCTTTGACTGCAGAAATATCATCATGAAGGCCCATGCTGCCGGTAACCACGATATTGCCATCACCGAAAGAGGTACGAGTTTCGGGTACAATAATCTGGTGGTGGACTTCAGAGGGTTCCAGATCCTTTCGGATATGGACGTCCCTGTGATCTTTGACGCGACTCACAGTGTGCAACTGCCCGGCGGTGGCGGTGCTTCTTCGGCAGGAGAACGCCAGTTTGTTCCCCCTTTATCAAAAGCTGCTGTGGCAGCCGGAACCACCGGTCTGTTCATGGAAACCCATCCGGATCCGGACAAGGCATTATGTGACGGCCCGAATTCCATGCCCCTTGATGAGATGGCACCTCTTTTGAAAACCCTCCTGGCCATAAAAAAAGCTGCCGGCTGATATAGATTAAGAACCATAAAGATTATTTGGAATGAAAGAAAAACTACAACAGCTCAGGCTGCTGCTGCTTGATGTGGACGGTGTGCTTACCGACGGTAGCATTACCTATACGGATGCAGGAGAACAGATCAAGTCTTTTAACGCCAAAGACGGGCTCGGTATCCGGATGCTTATGGACGCCGGTATAGATGTGGGCATTGTGACTGCCAGAACTTCGGGTGCCCTTCGTCACAGGTGTGATAACCTGAAAATCTCATTGGTGTTTGACGGTATAAAGGATAAGGCGGAAGCCTTTGATGCGATTCTTAGGAAAACAGGACTTTCTGCCGGGCAGGTCGGTTATGTTGGAGATGATTTGATTGATTTACCTGCAATGACCCGTGCCGGAGTTGCCTTCACCGTTGCCGATGCATCGGCAGATGTAAAAGCCCATGCAGATATTACGGCAATATTACCGGGTGGTCGAGGTGCTGTCAGGGAAATCAGTGAAGCCATCCTTAAAGCTCAGGGTCTTTGGGAAAAAACCCTTGCAGGATTTCTCTCATGACATCTCCCGGAAAGAAAAAACTGATCCTGCCCCTGGTGATCATCATTGTCTGCATCTTTGCCGGATTAGGTGTTTATTACTACGTGAATCGGTTGCTGACGAAACCGGTCACCATCGAAAACATCGAAGTTGATGCCCAGGCTGCCTTGAAATTGAATCTTTTGGAGCAGGTGTCCAAGAAAAACGGCATCACCGAGTGGGAACTCAAGGCAACTTCCGCAACCCTTTTACGTGAGGAGGACAAGGCAATTCTTGAGGATGTTGCCGTAATCTTCCACACAAAAACCGGAGAAAAAGTTCACCTGACCGCTGAACAGGGAACCCTCCAGACGAAGACCCACGATCTGACTTTAAATACCGATGTTGTTGTGACTTCCGGAGGCCGGACACTGAGAAGTGAAACATTGCATTATGGCAAAAAAGAACATATAATACACACCGATTCACGGGTCTTGATTAAGGACGGGGAGTCAACGCTGGAAGCGGATACCATGCGTATCGAATTAAATAATAACCGGACTGTTTTAAAAGGAAACGTAAAAGGACATTTCAGTGATGCCATTGACCTCCCATAATATGATCAAGATTTCCCACCCCATTCTAGCGATGATCGCGGCCCTGACTCTGGCATTCTCCTGGGGTACCTTTGCCGAGGCTGCCGAAAAAAAAACAACTTCTGGGGTTGATGCCGTATCAAATCTCCATGTGATATCCGATGAAATGATAGCCGAACAGGGGGATGCCCTTGTTGAATTTATCGGTAATGTAAAGGTGACACGCGAAGATGACGTGCTCCTGGCCGACTCTGTAAAAATCTATTTCAACGATTCAAAAAAGGATAAAGAAACCCGGAACAGTGTAAAGCAGATTGTTGCCACAGGCAACGTGGCCTATACCGCCGGTGAACGCAAGGCCATTGCAGATAAAGTGGTCTATACGACTGAAACGGAAATGCTTGTGCTCACAGGCAAATCCCCGAAACTGCTTACCGGTAAAAGCTGGGTGACCGGTAAGAAGATAACGCTCTTTAGAAATGAACAGCGTGTGATGGTTGAAAGTGACGGGAAGACCAGAGTCCAGGCTTTTTTTGACTCCCAGGACCAGAACCGGCCCACAGACAGTGTGACACAATAAGAATTGCTCATGAGTCGCCTGGTTTTAGAAAATCTGGTCAAAATCTACTCCGGTAAAACGGTGGTGAATAAGGTAAATCTGACTGTAAGTCAAGGGGAGGTCACCGGCCTGCTTGGGCCCAACGGTGCCGGTAAAACCACGACCTTTTATATGACCGTTGGGATGATTCGTCCTGACGGCGGAACGGTCTACCTGGATCAAGCGGATATCACCCAGCACCCCATGTACATAAGGGCAAGAAAGGGGATTGGGTATCTGCCCCAGGAGTCGTCCATTTTTAAAAAGCTAACTGTGAGAGAAAATATAACCGCTATATTGGAGGTTCTGCCGGCCAATGGGGTCGAGATCGAAACCAAAGCAGAACGCCTCATGGATGAGCTGGGTATTGAACGGTTGTCCCATCAAAAAGCCGCTTCATTGTCCGGTGGCGAGCGCAGACGGTTAGAAATTGCCAGGGTGCTTGCCACAGACCCGAAGTTCATCCTGCTGGACGAACCCTTTGCAGGTATAGATCCGCTGGCGGTTATTGACATTCAGAAGATTATCTCACAACTGACCGGGAGGGGAATCGGCGTCTTGATTTCCGACCACAATGTAAGGGAAACCTTGGGGGTATGTGACCACGCATACATAATGAGCCGGGGCGCAGTGATAGAGTCCGGGCCGCCTGAGAAAATTATATCTAGTGAAATAGCAAAAAAGATTTATCTGGGAGATAATTTTAAACTTTAGCATGGAACTTGGATTACAACAAAACCTTACACTGACTCAGCAGTTGGTGATGACACCGCAGCTCCAGCAGGCGATTAAACTTTTGCAGTTGTCACGGCTTGAACTGGCGGATATGATTCAGCAGGAGATGGAGCAGAACCCGGCTCTTGAAGAAAAAATCACCGACGACACCACCGATAAAAACATCACCGCACAGGAAGGTGATGCCCAGGAACCGGAAACTGAGGCCCCGGTCAAAGAGGTGACCATTGAAGAAAAGGTGGGATCGGATGTGGACTGGGAGAATTATATTAACGAGTATAATTCAACCGGTCGGGTTCATATGGAATCAGAGAGCACCGAAGCGCCTAATTTCGAAGCCTTTACCTCGGAAAAAAAGACACTTGAACAACACATGGACTGGCAACTGATGCTTTCCGGGCTTGACGAGGAACGTGAAGCCATCGGCAATCTGATGATCGGGAACCTGAACAGGGACGGGTACCTGTGCATGGATGTCGAAGAGATAGCCGAGGCCACCGCGTCAGACTTAGAGGTGGTTGAGGAAGTGCTGGCGTTGCTTCAGACCTTTGACCCCCCGGGGGTGTGTGCAAGAACCCTGACCGAAACACTCTTAATCCAGGTCCGGCAATTGGGTATAGAAAACCCGGTCATAGAAGCGATCATCACCAATCACCTGAAAAATTTAGAGAACAGGAACAGTAAAAAAATTGCAAAAGCCCTTAAAATTTCCGTAGATGATGTCCGCGCCGCCGTTAACGTCATCCAATACCTTGAACCCAAACCCGGCCGCAAGTTCGCCACTGAGGAGCCTGCTTATATCACCCCGGATATTTACGTGTACAAGGTGGATGATGATTTCAAAATCGTTATGAACGACGACGGTCTTCCCAAGCTCAGGATCTCCCGTTTTTACCGGGAAGCGGTTGCGGACGGAAAAAAGATTCCCAAGGAGACCAAGGCATATCTGAATGAGAAGATGCAGTCCGCCTCCTGGCTGATCAAAAGTATCCATCAGCGGCAGAAAACCATCTACCTGGTCATGGAGAGTATCATCAAGTTTCAGAGGGAATTTTTTGAGAAAGGAATCGCTTACCTGCGCCCCCTGATTCTCAAAGATATTGCCGAAGACATTGAGATGCACGAATCCACCATCAGCCGGGTTACGACCAATAAATATGCCTATACCCCTCAGGGTCTCTTCGAACTCAAGTATTTTTTCAACAGCTCCATAGAGCGGACCGGCGGCGCGTCCATGGCCTCGGCCAGCGTCAAGGAACGGATCCGGCAGATGATCGAGAATGAAGATTCCAATGCGCCTTTGAGTGATGATAAGATCGCTGCCATCCTACAGGAGTCCGACATCCAGATTGCACGGCGCACCGTGGCCAAATACCGTAAAGTGCTCAATATCCTGCCGTCCAATAAACGGAAAAAACTTTAGAGAGGGCCTATGCATACCACTGTGACCTTCAAGAAAATAGAATCCACTGAATCCTTAAAATCATATGTGACAAAAAAACTGGACCGCTTTGATAAAATGCTCGACAGTCCGGCCGAGGCCCATGTGGTATTGTCTGTAGAGAAAATAAGACACATAGCAGAAATCACCCTGACCTGTGATAAACTCAATATTCACGCCAAGGAGCACTCCGAAAGCATGTACTCCTCCATCGACGCCCTGATGGACAAAATCAAATCACAGATCAAAAAGCACAAAGAAAAACTAAAGCATCACATGTCCGGCGATAAAACCAGTCTGACAGATACCTTTCAGTTTAACCCGTCCGCAGGTCGTGCAGACAGCGTTGACCCGGTCTCCCAGATTATAGTCGAACCCATTGACTACAAGCCTATGGATATTGAGGATGCCGTGGTTGAACTGAACTCGGGGAAAAAAACGTTTTTCGTATTTAACAATGCCCGCACAGAGCAGCTGAATGTTCTCTATAAACACAACAACGGAAAGCTGGGGCTCATTCAGCCCAGGGGATAACACCACCAATGAAAATCAGTGAAATTTTAGACAAAAGCGCAATTATAGCAGATCTGGCCGCTGACAATAAGACCGGCGTACTCCAGGAACTGGCGAATGCGGTGGCCGGTACAACCCAGGCCGACGGACAGGCAATTGCCGCAGTGCTCAGGGAAAGAGAGGCGTTGGGTTCCACCGGTATCGGCGGAGGCATTGCCATCCCCCATGGTAAACTGGACGCCGTCGGATCGGTGACTGTGGGATTTGGTCTCAGCAAAAAAGGAATTGAATACGATTCTCTGGATGACAGGCCCGTGCATATTTTCTTTCTGTTGTTAACCCCTGAAAACAGCACCGGTGGACATCTGAAAGTATTGGCACAGATTTCAAAACTGTTGAAAATGGACCAGTTCAAAGACCGGCTCAGGCAGGCCGGTTCCGCAGATGAAATCTATGACATCATCATGGCACAGGACGAAGACTTCTAAGCCATGGCCTCCCTTAAGGTCTATATCATCACCGGTATTTCCGGTTCCGGAAAATCCACGGTGGTGCAGGCGTTTGAGGATGCCTCTTTTTACTGCATCGATAACATGCCCATGGAACTCGTGCCAAAGGTGTTGGAGCTCCCGTTTAAAGACCTCCCGGAGGTCAGGGGGGCCGCCTTTGTTATGGATCTTCGCTCCAAAACCTTCGTAAAAAATTTTGTATCCGGCATATCCGCACTTGAGGAGATGGGCATCGCACCGATTATCATATTTCTCGAGGCCGACAACAAAACCCTGGTGACCCGATACAGCCAGACACGCCGGCAGCACCCCCTTGACAGTGAATCCCGGTTACTGGACAATATTAAGGCGGAAAAAGAGGCCATGAAATCCATCCGGCGGGTGGCCCACCACATCATCGACACCAGCCAGTATAATGTTCACCGCCTCAAATCCGTTATTCTTGATATGATTCTTGAGGCGGATGAATCTGTCGACCGGATGAAAATAAACATACTTTCATTTGGCTACAAATATGGGATCCCTCTGGATGCTGACCTGATGATGGATCTCAGGTTTTTAAGCAACCCATATTTTGTGCCTGAATTAAAACCTTTGGACGGGGAATCCGACGCCGTCAAATCTTACGTGATCAATGATCCGGAAACCAAACGCTTTCTGGATCGGTTTTACGCACTGATAGACTATCTGATCCCCATGTATAAAAAAGAAAACAAAGCATACCTGACCCTGGCCATGGGATGTACCGGCGGCCGTCACAGGAGTGTCGCCATAGCCCGCGCCCTGTTTGAAAGACTGAGCCACCAGGGGATGAACCCCAGCCTAGTGCACAGGGACATTGACAGGGATATTAAAGACTTATGACCGGCATACTTATCGTTACCCATGCCCAATTGGGCGACACGTTGATTGATACACTTGAATTTATCCTGGGTAAACCCCAGGATCATCTGGAAGCCATATCCATAGACATTAACCAGGATCCGGACAATCTGAGGAAAAAAATCAAAGACGGAATCAAGAAGGTCCGCACCGACGAGGGCGGGATATTGATTCTGACGGATATGTTCGGCGGAACACCATCCAACCTCTCCTACTCCTTTCTGGAGGAAGGCAAAGTGGAGGTGATCTCCGGGGTCAACCTGCCCATGCTGATGCGGGCGGTTTCCGTCCGGGACAAAATGCCTATGGATAAACTCACTGCATCTCTGGTGGAACACGGAAGACGAAGTATTTCTCTGGCCAGCGATATCCTCAAAGGGACCAAGCGGTCCTAAATCTACATTCGCAGGACAAAAAGACAACCGCACCTGCGTCACTCGAAAGGAGAGACATATGACCATTAATATCGGTATCAACGGTTTCGGCAGAATCGGGCGGATGGTTTACCGTGCTGCCCAGGAAAACCCGGATATCCGGGTCAAGGCAATCAACGACCTTACCGATACCCGGACCATTGCACACCTGCTGCAATACGATTCGGTCCACGGCAGATTTTCAAAAACAGTCACTGCTGATGACAACGCCATCACCGTTGACGGGGAATCCATCTCCGTTACCGCCATGAAAGATCCCGGACAGATCCCCTGGGCTGATGCAGACGTGGATATTGTGCTGGAGTGCACCGGACTGTTCCGGAACAAGGAGACCGCCTCCAAACATCTGGAAGGCGGGGCCAAGAAGGTCATTATCTCCGCCCCGGCCGCTGATCCCGACGTCACCATTGTCATGGGAGTAAACCAGGAGGATTACGATCCTTCGGCACATCATATTATTTCAAACGCATCCTGTACCACCAACTGCCTGGCCCCGGTGGCCAAAGTGGTTATGGAAAACTTTGGTATTGTCTGCGGGCTGATGACCACTATTCATGCCTATACCGGGGACCAGCGCCTGCTTGATTTTCCCCACAAAGACCTGCGCAGATCAAGGGCTGCCTGCCTTTCCATGATTCCCACAACAACCGGGGCAGCCAAGGCCGTTTCCCTTGTTCTGCCGGAACTGACAGGAAAACTCAATGGCCAGTCCGTCAGGGTGCCGACACCCAACGTCTCCATGGTGGATCTGGTTGTCACCACGGAGAAAAAAGATGTGACCATTGAGATGGTCAACAATACACTCAAAGAAGCGGCTGAAACAAATCTGAAAGGTGTTCTCGGGTTTAGTGACCTGCCCCTGGTATCCATTGACTACAACTCATGCCCGCTGTCCTCTATTGTGGACGCATCCTGCACTGATGTCATCAACGGTGATATGGTAAAAATTTACTCCTGGTATGACAATGAAGCAGGCTATTCTCACAGAATGATCGATCTGGCCGCACTGGTCGGCAATGCCCTTTAATCCAGGAGGAAAATCATGAGCAGAACCCCGCTTATCGCAGGTAACTGGAAGATGCATAAAACAGGACCTGAGGCTGTGGAAAGCGCACGGCAACTGGCTAAGCTCAGTGAAGGCGTTTCAACCGTCGATATCATGATCGCCCCCACGGCCCTGTCCCTGCCCCTCGTTGCCCAGGCTGTGGCCGGGACACAGGTTCGTGTTGGTGCCCAGAATCTCTACTTTGAAAAACAGGGGGCCTTCACAGGTGAAGTGTCAGGCGATATGATTCGTGCTGCAGGTGCCGAATACGTCCTCATCGGCCACTCTGAGCGCAGGCAGTTTTTCGGTGATACCGATGCCTTGGTCTGCCGAAAGACCAGGGCTGCCCTCGACGCCGATCTTATCCCCGTGGTGTGCATCGGTGAAACAGAAAAAGAACGGGATGAAGAAAAAACCTTTTTTGTCCTTGACAAACAGGTCTCAGATGGGTTAAAAGGCTTTGGTCTTGAGGAAATCAGGACTTTGGTCCTCGCCTACGAACCGGTGTGGGCCATAGGCACCGGCAAGACAGCCAGCGTGGAACAAGTGGACGAGGTTCACAGGTTCCTGAGAAAAACCCTCGCTGAAAAATTCTCCGAGGAGCTGGCGGCAGGCACAAGGATCCTTTACGGCGGATCGGTCAAGCCGGACAATGTCAAGGATCTGATGAGCATAGAGGACGTTGACGGCGCCCTGGTTGGCGGGGCAAGTCTGGATGCAGACAAATTCATCAACATAATAAGGTATTAATAATTATTATGACAACTATTGTAGTCGCATTACATGTAACCGTATGTATCCTCCTAATACTCATCGTCCTGTTGCAGACAGGCAAAGGCGCGGAGATGGGTGCATCTCTGGGCGGCGGTGGCAGTCAGGCCCTTTTCGGCCCCACGGGGCCGGCGAACATCCTGACCAAGATTACAACAGCCGTGGCCATCATCTTCATGATCACCTCTCTGAGCCTGGCATACATGTCGGGTCAGAAGTCGGAAGACAGCGTCATGAAGGGTGCCAGCGCACCGGTGGAGCAAAAAACCGAATAGCTTCACTACACCATAGAGACAAGCCGAAGTGGTGGAATTGGTAGACACGCACGCTTGAGGGGCGTGTGGGGCAACCCCTGGGAGTTCAAATCTCCCCCTCGGCACCACAATAAACGAAGGCCACGGGCAATACGTCCGTGGCCTTTGTAATTTGAGGCTGCTATGACGGAAGAGCGCAGAATAAATTGTTATAAATGCAAGTTTTTCTACGTAACCTGGGAGCCCAAACACCCCA
>JAKSBB010000729.1 GCA_022361315.1 Desulfobacterales bacterium | reverse complement strand
TGAAAAAAGCCGGCATGGCGGTTTACGCCCCGGATGTTCTGAAGCAGGCCTTTGAAGCCAGCTATGTCACCATATTTATTTACCACGGTGATGAATTGATCGGGATCGGGCGGGCTCTTTCTGACGGCGCATACCAGGCCGCAGTGTATGACTGCGCGGTCTCCCCTGAATTTCAGGGAAAAGGCGTGGGCCGGCTGATTATTACCCACATCCTATCCGCCCTTGAAACCTGCAATATCATTCTTTATGCCTCCCCGGGAAAAGAAGGCTTTTATCAGAAATACGGGTTCAGAAGAATGAAAACAGGTATGGCAAGGTTCGTGAAAAGCGAACACATGTCCGAAAGAGGCTTTACGGAATAAATAATTTCAGCAGGTTATCGGGTATTTCCCGGAAAACCTGCTGAATTTTTATTCCCGTTGATTCGATTTATTGATAGGGTAAACGGACCCCACCGTTTTCCATGATTACAGCGCTGCTTTTTTTACCGGCCTTCTCAATAGCCGGGCTCCTGTTCCTGATGACCCGGCGGCAGATATCTCCCTGTGAAACAGCTTGAGGACTACCCTCAATCACTGCTCCATATGAAAGTTTCGCCGTCACTCGAGTCACTTTAATGGTGGCCACCCAATCTTCACTGCCGCCTAAAGACTCACCGGAATATACATCAATGACATCCGGCCCTTTATGGAAGATATCCATCATCATCCCCGGCCTCATCCCCTTTCCACCTTGATTCATAATCAGAGTGCCATTGGGCTGGATACGGGCTACCCTCACCGGGTAGATATTGTCCAGAGCCCCCCGTACGAGCCTGTCTGCACTTTGCCCAATCAATGAGTTTTCAAGCAGGACATCTTGATCACTCCCGTGGTCCGGTGGATCCATTTTCATGGCCACATATACAGAATCAGACCATTTTATTTGTCGGGTGGCCACAACGATAATCCGGTAATCCGCCACAAATAACCCTGAAATATCCGTGGCGGTTTCACCGCTCACCTGAATCCGGCTTGTCTTTCGATGTATCCCGGCTTGGGAAATCACCCCGGAAAGTATATAATCCGCCCCCAGGACCTCTCCCAGTTTAATCTGTTCCGACAGACTGGCATCCGGTGATAAGATCAGGTTCTTTTCCGACAGGTAGGCGTTCATATACTCCCGGTCTAATACGGTGAATCTTCTGGACTGGGTCAGACTGGTCACAAGCTTCTGTGAAAACATGCGGGATACTTTTCGGCCTGATACCTGCCGCCCCATGAAATCATAGGCAGTACCTGCGGTATCGAAGGGAATGACAGCAATTCGCCTGCGGCTGTTGGGGGAAATGCCGGGGGTCGTGTAACGGTGGATTGTAACGGCCAGTTTTACCAGATGACCACCGCTGCCGTCATCTCCGGAATCCAGGATTTTGTATTCCGGAATCAATCCTTTTGTGGCTTCTTTCACCCGGGTCAGGCTGCGGTTGTCGATGGTTCTTAGGTTCGTGGCCTCAGCCCCTGTCACCAAGGAGTGATTGCGAATCTTCTTGCTCATGCTCCGCCGGGCGTCAATGGACACCCCTTTTGTCTGTTTCAACGCTTCGATCAGTCCGTTCTGAACGGCTTCGTTGTGGGTCAGGCCGTATCCGTCCACCCGGATAACAGAAATCTGCTCCCCACAAAGCCCCAGAGCGGGAAATATCAGAAGGCAGATTCCAATGAGTAGCTGTTTCATGATCTCTCCGTGCGGTTAAAAGTCATCTGCAGAATTGACCGCCTTGCTGGTCTGTTCAAAGGTTTTGTGGGTCTTCTTTTCAGGTGCTGAGACTTTGATGGTTCGTTTTTTGGGTTTCTTGTCAAAAGACTTTACGGCAGCAAGGGTGCTGTATTTCCATACCCTTACCGCTCCGACAAATTTCTGTCCCTTTTCCATGGTGTAACGCCAGGTTTTCACCGTTGATATACCCTGGAGATTGGCACTGGCTCTGCTCTTTGCTTCACGCTGAGTGATCTTGATGATATTCTTAACTGTTCTCTCTACCGTATCCGCATCACGGATCATCTTACGTTCTACAAATTTTCGAGTTTCTTCTCCGGTTTTTCGTGAACTTTTGGCGCTCATCGTTCCGTTGATGATCTCGGCAATCTGTGTGTCGGCAAGGGAAACCGCAGCCGACCTGGCTTCGGCTTTTAGCTCGTCATTGATGTAATCATCTCCGGTATCCGGCAGATAAGAAGCGATGCCGTATGAAACAATAGCAGGGGAGCCATCTGTATCATAGGTGAGCCGAACGCCCATAGTACCTAAGTAAGCCTGAGAAGACTCCGGCAGAAGGCCTGAAATATCCCGGCCCTTTCCAGTCACGAGGCTGGGACGTTCAAGCCTTATATCTCTGGCAATCTGAAGCGTTTTGGGCGAGGCAATGGCCACTACCCCCACAACAGCCCGCCCCTTGTCATCCATAATTACCCGGGTCTGTAAAGGAAACAGGCCGGCAATACTTCCTGCCGCCTTCCTCATGCTCTCTCTTAAGAATTTGTTCCGGAACAGATCTTTCTGCTCTTTGGGAGGCATATTCGCAAGTTCATTGGGGTCCACACCCAGTGCAACAAGTTCCTGATCCAGTTTTTTTCCCGCCACATCCAGACCTTTGTCCAGAAGGGACATGACTTTTTCCATAAAGCCCTCTTCACCGGCCTGGGGCAGAGGAATTTCCCCGGCATCGGTGGAGCGGTCCGAATAAAAGGACTGGATTTTTTCTGTCACGGTTTTTCCAAACCGTTGCATAAGGTACTGCTCTTGAACCTTTATCATGGCCTTTTCGAATCCGTTGACCAGGGCATCTCCGAATTGGGGATCCAGAGGGTTCAACATCACCGTCTGGGAGGCTGTCATGATAAATTTGCCGTTATTTTCACCAGGACCTGTAAATCCGAACCGGGTCATGACATCATCAAACCAGTCATCCATATCGTCCGAGGCACTCCGTACAGACTTGGGGTCAGACATGGTATTTTGTTCGGCTACGTCCTTGGTATCAACGGTTTCCACAGGTGCAGCTATCTGATCGGAGCCGGCCTCCTGTGCCGCAACAGCCCCGAGACAAAAAAAGATAACAGTGGCAGATACCAGAAGTGTTTGTGTCAGTGTTTTCATCTATATCCCCTTAAATAGTTGAGTTCTTTACCAGGAAACAGATTTATTGCTTCCTCTTTTGCCGATAACGGTTTCATCTTCCCAGATGCCCAATCCACTCGCGATATCGGTGAGGGTCAGATGGAAATAGTACTCCACCTGCTGAGTGCTGCTGTCCACTTTCAGGTTTCTCTGGATGATCTTGCCGGACAGGCTCAGGTCCGGTGCGATCATCTGCCCTTTCTTGGCAACCGTTTTCTGGTTGAACTCCTGGGATTTTCTAAGTTCTCTGGCCTGAAGAGACATGGCATCTTCAGGACCATCAGCACTGACTGCCGTTGTCACATAGACTTTCCCGGAACGGCTCAGTTCCACCCGGATTTTTTTTATCAGTTGATCCGTGTCCACCCTTTGGGTGGTATCATTGATAATCCTGGAGATGGCTAACACATATCTGCCACCGTCATTTCTATCCAGTGTGCCGGACCTGAGCAAAGAGGTGGTGGCATCTCCGGCCGCCTTCTGGAAATCACGGTAATCAAGCCCCATGACAGCACTTCCATCGTCATGGTTGACATCAATATTTCGGGTGGTTGACACACAGCCGGTTACCAACAATACTGCGGCTGCAATCACCAGAACAAATGATCTGAAAAAATTTACACGGTTGTTGGGATTTTCTGTTTTCATTTTAACTCCTCTTGCGTAACAAAATTCTAAAATCAGCGGCACTCGGCGAGGGTGACACTGCTACAAATCTGAATTCAGCGCTTTCAAATGCCGGGACCATTGCCCATGCGGACAAAATCGTCGGAATCTCAATTCCGCGGCTATCCAGCCAAACAATCCGGTATTCAAGCTGTTTATAATAAGTGCTGTGGTTTCGGCCCGTGACCTGAACTTCCATAAGTCCGCCGTAATTCACTTCGGATCTCAGATTTATGACGGAAATTCCAGGGTTGTGCCCGATGACGTTTATCCTTGGATCGGGTTTGGGGGTGGCAGTGCAGCTGAAAATGAGGATGCCCGCACTGAACAACAATACCATCCACACCATCATATCCTTGGAACGTACCCCATACACCATAGGTTTACCTCCATTACATAACAATTGTATCAACCACGGCAGGTGAATTGGCTGATGAAATTTTCACGTAGATCAATACGTTTTTTTCGGGTGGGAGCTTTACCTTGATCTTTTCTCCACCGGGGGGCGTCAGCACCAGATCTCCCTGTTTCGGCGTCTTTATTTTGGCCAGCTGAAATTCCTTGGGAAGCCCAGTCCACATCCGGATGTCCGCTGAGGTGGTGGCACCCTGATAAGCGGCTGCTAGCAAACCGCCCACGGACCCTAATTTTTTTTCAGCCATGTATTGTCCGTATGTTTTCAGCAATGCGGAAACCACGGCCCGGGTCACAACGATTTTATACTTTTTCTTGAATTCGGTTTTAACCACCTTGTCCATGCAGGCCAGGAGACTGGTTTTTTCCACTTCACCATTTTTGCCGTTGATTTCCAGATAGGGATACGCCCGGTCTCTGAAAGCTAATTTCGGCAATGCGATACCGGTATAATGTACCTTGTCCGTCAGCAGAAGGAGGGGCAGGTCCACACGGAGTTCCTCTTTTTGGGGGCCCATGCCGTTTTCAAAGATGACCCAGGTATGGGCCTGCTTGGCCTTTTTACCGTTGAGTCTTTTTTCAACACCGGCAAAATCGTCCATCACCACAGGGTTTTTATCCACCATTCCGTATGTTTCTTTCAGAAGATCCACCGCCTTGGAAAGATCACCCTGGGACCAGAAAAACAGGCCGGCAAGATACGTGGTGAACGGATTTACAAAATCCGGATAGGTCTGGTACTCATAGAGGTTGGAATATTTTTCTTTGAGGATGTTTTCAATCTCCGGATTGTGGATACTCTTTTTGATGTCAAGCTTGGGGAGGGAGGTTTTCTGGTTCTTGGCTTTGGCATTTTTTTCTTCTTCCTGGGCCTTTATCTCTTCTTTCATCTTGGCGATTTCTGCGGCGAACCTTTCTTTGGCCCGCCGCTGACGGTCCAGAGCACGGTTAAACTCAATGCGTGCAAGATCGTGTTTCCCCTGCTGCCAGAAGTTCATTGCCTTATAAGTATTAACCATGACGCCGTCATACTCTGTGCCGCGGTAATCAAGAATCGCATCATTTACAAGGGTTGCCCCGATTGTGGCGGTTGATTTTTCAATGAGATATTTTTCATTGTGGTGTTTTATGATTTCCTCACAATCGTCAAATAGGCGAGAACTTTCGTCATAATTTCCGGTCTGTCTAAGAGCCACACCAGCCTGCAATGAGGTCAGAAGATCGGCCGGGTCGGCGGGCCCTTCGCTTTCCTCTGCCTTCACACAGTCGGCAGCGGCCTTATACTGTCCTGAAGCATAGAGAGAGTTAAACTGATCCAGATCCTTTTTTTGGGTGATTGACGAGACACAGCCAGTGCTCAGCATTAGAAGACAAAGAGCAACAGGCCAGCATTTCCACTTGTTTCTTCCTTGATAGACCATACGCATTTTACTCCATTGTAACAAAGATAGAATATAAATAGATACGGTCCCGCTTTACATAAAGGACCGTTACATAAACAGCCTTGAGGTTACCTGGTACCGCTGGAGATAAAATGCCGGTATGAAAAATAAACGATTTTTTTACTGGGATAATTCCGAATTTTGGACCATTTGAAATTCATAGATAATACCGCTTTCAGAAATAAGAAAATGAATAATTTTGAGATTCTTCGAATCTGTCTCCGCCTCAATAATTAGCAAAAGAATTGCTGACGATATTACACCATCTTTTCCCGGCGTCAATACTTTTTTTTCCAATTTGGCTTTAAATGGGGGCGCTCCCCTCGGCTCTTCACCATTCAGGGAAACCGCGGGGGTGATGAAAAGAATTTACATGTGGCAGGTACATGGACGGTACAAAGCTATACACTCCGCTCCCGCAGATTGCGGGGCGGAGCGTTGTGGTTTAGAGAGCGGGTTCCGGGAACCCGACTCTCCTAAATTAAATTCGGTCTGAGTCAGATATTAGTCCTGAAACCTGAATTCCCTGGACTCGGCACTTCCACCTTCAGCCCTGCGTTCGATTCTTGAAATAACCGGCGGGGTGCATTCCAGCAATTCGCCGTCCAGCATCACGGCATCCTGGTTGTCGATCCAGTCTTTCTTCTCCGCTTCAGTGGCCTTGGGAACGCATTTACCGGTGAGGGCCCAGATGAGGCCAATGACCGGAGAGAGCCAGCAGGCAAAGGCAAAGGGGGCGTAGACAAGGGTTTCGATACCCAGGACGCCTGTGACATAGGCACCGCCTGCGTTCCAGGGAACCAGGGGAGATATCAGGGTACCGCCGTCCTCAACGGAGCGGGAGAGGTTGCGGGTGGAAAGGTTGGCTCCCCTGTAGGCCGGGGCAAACATTCTGCCGGGCAGGGCAATGGAGAGGTACGGG
>JAKSBB010000995.1 GCA_022361315.1 Desulfobacterales bacterium | reverse complement strand
GGAGGCACCGAAGGCTTCCCGCATGGCGGTAAATCCGAAAGGTGAATCCTTGAGAAGGGCGATGAGTTCTGCATTATCCCCGCCAATGATGGCGGCTTTACCGTTGAGGTAAAAACCCCGGAAAGCGCCGAATATCAATGTCCCGATGGGGATGATGGCGTTCCAGACACTCAGGGGGATGTTCCTGTCCGGTTCCATGGCCTTCATGTCGTGGGAGGCAGAGAGGTTGGACCCCGGAGCCATGACCTTCCCGGTGGTTCTGGCCCGGTGTTCCGCCTTGAACATGGGGCCGAATTCCTTCAGGGTAACGGCGGTCATCACGATGAAAAAGAGGATCAGGATATTGTAGAAGCGGAAGGGAATGGTTTCCACAAACACCCCGTATGCGTTGACGTCCAGACCGATGCCGGCCAGACCGTCCTTGATCAGCCCCACTTCATAGGCCACCCAGGTGGAGATCAGGGCGATGCCGGCAATGGGGGCGGCGGTGGCATCAATAATAAAGGATAGTTTTTCCCTGGATATTTTCATACGGTCCGTCACCGGCCGCATAATGGGTCCCACGGTGAGGGAGTTGGCATAATCGTCAAAGAAAATAAGCAAACCCATAAGCCAGGTGACAATCTGGGTGGATACCGCGGTTTTTGCCCGCTTGGCCAGGGCTGCGGCAATGGCCTTGGTGCCCCCCATTTTGGAAACCACGGCGATGAGGCCGCCGATGGCCAGGCATTGCAGTACAATACCTGCGTTCCATCCGTCTGCCAGGGAGGAAATGATATTCCCGGTGAGCAGAGTAAATCCGCCGATGACCGCCCCGAACACATCAGCCCCGCTTAGGGACAGCATAAAGGTGCCGGAAAAAATTCCCGTAAACAGGGAAATCACCACGTTTCGGGTGATAAAGGCCAGGGTAATGGCCACCAGGGGCGGCAGCAGAGTTAATACACCGAAGCGATCGGCATTGGCCGCTGCCACGGCCGGATCTGCGGCGAAGAGGGTTGCGGGTATCAATAAAAAGACGAGTATGGCCGGAATCCACCGCCATCCGGTATACCTATGAGTCGTGCACATATGAATCGTTCTCCGTTCAGAAATTGGGTATATAGGTTAAGTGTTGCTACTTTTATAGCAACGCAATTATTTGGTTTTATTCAAAATACAGCGGAACCCTATGCCATAATCTGAACGGGGAAACAAGGTTTTTCTGCAAAAAACAGTCGTTGAAGAATATTTAAGCGGTTAAGGCTTGACCCGGTGAAAAACTTATGGGATATACATGCTTTATTTTTTGACAATCAAATGCTTATTTATAAATTGAACAGGGTTTAGTAAATTTGATTTATTCATAAATAAATGCTTGTTTTCTCCCTAATATTTACAAGTTAGGCATAATATTGTATGTGGTACAGGTTATATTGGGATTAATGTCGTTCTCATTACCATAAACGAGGTGAAAAAAAAAAAAAAAAGAATGCAGACCATTGACGGAAATACTGCAGCAACCCACGTGGCATATGCCATGAGCGAGGTGGCTGGTATATATCCGATTACCCCTTCCAGCCCCCTAGGTGAAATTGCCGACTCCTGGGCTGCCAAGGGGAGAAAGAATATTTTCGGTCAGGTCGTGGATATCAAGCAGATGCAGTCTGAGGCGGGTGCAGCCGGTACGGTTCACGGATCGCTGGCAGCCGGTGCTCTGACCTCCACCTTTACGGCATCCCAGGGTCTTCTGCTGAAGGTCCCCAACATGTACAAGATATCCGGCGAACTGCTCCCCAGTGTTTTTCATGTCACCGCCCGTTCTGTTTCCGCCCACGCACTCTCCATCTTCGGTGACCACCAGGATGTCATGGCCTGCCGCCAGACCGGTTTTGCCATGCTGGCCTCCTCGTCGGTCCAGGAAGCCCAGGACCTTGCATTGGTCGCTCACCTGGCCACCATGGAAGCCCGGGTGCCCTTTCTCCATTTCTACGACGGATTTAGAACATCGCACGAGATCCAGAAGATCGAAATGATTGAATACGAGGACATGGCGTCCCTGTTCAACTATGAGGCCTACAGAGAATTTAAAGACAGGGCCATCAACCCCGAACATCCCGATACAAGAGGTACTGCCCAGAACCCGGATATATACTTCCAGGGCCGCGAGGCAGCCAATAAGTACTATCTTGAAGTACCCGGCATCGTTAAAAATTATATGAAAAAGGTGGGCGACCTCACCGGCCGTTACTACAAACCCTTTGATTATGTGGGTGATCCCGAAGCCGACCGCGTCATTGTGGCCATGGGCTCCGGCTGCGAAGCCATTGAGGAATCCATTGAAAAGCTGAATACCCAGGGCGAACGTCTCGGCCTGATCAAGGTAAGACTGTACAGACCCTTTGACATTGAATCATGCCT
>JAKSBB010001232.1 GCA_022361315.1 Desulfobacterales bacterium | reverse complement strand
GTTTCTGGGAATCTCTTTCCTGGAAGATTCCGGCTACCTGGCCCGGATGGCCTTTATGCTGGACAGGGTCTTCCGGATGTTCGGCCTCCACGGTGCATCCGTCATGGCCTTCATCGTTTCCGGCGGTATTGCCGGCGGCTGCGCCGTCCCCGGTGTGATGGCCGCAAGAACCTTGAAATCGCCCAAGGAACGTCTGGCAACACTGCTGACCGTACCCTTTATGAACTGTGGTGCCAAACTACCGGTATATGCCTTGCTGGTGGCGGCGTTTTTTGCCGAGAACCAGGCCCGGGTCATGCTTATCCTGACCCTGATCTCCTGGACCGGGGCCCTTTTGGTGGCGCGCCTGCTGCGGTCCACCGTGATCAAGGGCGAAGCCACGCCCTTTGTCATGGAACTGCCCCCCTATCGCCTGCCCACCCTTAAAGGGCTTCTCATCCATACCTGGGAGCGGACCTGGCAGTATATGAAAAAAGCAGGTACCGTCATCCTGGGGATTTCCATTGTGCTCTGGGCCATGATGACTTTTCCCGGCCTGGATGAGACAACACTGACTCAGTTTGAGGCAAAACGGTCCGCCGTGACGGACAATGTCTCACCTGCCGTACTGAATGAAATTGAAGCTGCAGAAGGGGACGAAGGACTTTCCGAAACCGCCCTGGCCGTAAAAGAAGACCTGGCGCTCATCGACGGTGAAGAAGCCCAGGCAGCCCTGAAGAATTCTGTTGCCGGCCGTATCGGCGTGGCCCTGGAGAGCATTTCCAGTCTGGCCGGGTTTGACTGGCGGACCAACATCGCCCTGGTGGGTGGTTTTGCGGCCAAGGAAGTCGTGGTGTCCACCCTGGGTACGGCTTACTCCCTGGGTGAGGTAGACCCCGAAGAGAACACGTCTCTGGCAGAGCGTCTGCAGTCTGCTCCGGGATGGGGCCCTCTGACGGCTTTCTCCCTGATGATATTCACCATCTTCTATGCCCCCTGCTTTGTCACCGTGGTCTGTATCGCACGGGAGACAGGGTCATGGAAATGGGCT
>JAKSBB010001011.1 GCA_022361315.1 Desulfobacterales bacterium | reverse complement strand
CGTGAAGACGGTGCTTACATTGAAGCCGGTGAAAACGACAACCTGATCGTTCAGAAACTGGAAGCCAACCCCAATGCACTGGGCATCATCGGTTTCTCTTTCCTCGACCAGAACACCGATACGGTGCAGGGCTCTTTCATCGACGGTGTTCAGCCTGAATTCGATGCCATTGCAGACGGTTCTTACCCGGTATCCCGTCCCCTGTTCTTTTACGTGAAAAAAGCCCACGTGGATACCATCCCCGGTATCAAGGAATTCCTGGCCGAGTTCACCAGCGAAAAAGCCTGGGGTGACGAAGGTTACCTGACCGATAAAGGTCTGATCCCCATGCCTGCGGATGAAAGAAAAATGTTCCAGGCCAACGTGAAAAACCTGAAACCGCTGACACTGGGCGACCTCTAGTCAACGCTTAATACCCAGCCGGACCGGGCCAAGATCTTTGGCCTGGTCCGGATTTTCATTTGGGTCGTACAATATGAGGGGGTACCCATGCAAATGACTGCAGTTGAACAAACAGCCGAACTAACAGCCGAACCAACAGTTGATCAAACGGAAGCCGATATGAAACAAGACGCAATGACACCGGAAGAAATCGTTAAAAAATCCGGAAAACGAAAACTCGTCGCCCGGGAAGAGCGCTCCACCGTCGGTGAAATGTCCGTTGACAATCCCAGGATGAGTTGTCGGAATGTTGATGTGTATTACAATTTTGGTGAAAAGAAGGCCATCAACAACATTTCTCTGGACATTGGCCGCAATGAGGTCATTGCAATGATCGGTCCCTCCGGGTGCGGAAAATCCACGTTTCTGCGGTGCCTGAACAGGATGAACGACACCATAGAAGGGTGCCAGGTCAAGGGCGAAATTTCCATGGACGGGAAAAACATCTATGATAAGTATGTGGATGTGGTGCCGCTCAGGGCCCAGGTCGGGATGGTATTTCAGAAACCCAATCCCTTCCCCAAGTCCATCTATGATAACATTGCCTACGGTCCGAAAATCCACGGTCTTGTTCAGCACAGGGACGAAACCGACGCGCTGGTTGAAAGCTCCCTGAAACGGGCAGGGCTCTGGAATGAGGTGAAGGACAGGCTGGATCAGCCCGGCACAGGCCTTTCCGGCGGTCCGCAGCAACGGCTCTGTATTGCCCGGACCATTGCGGTAAATCCTGAAGTGATTCTCATGGATGAGCCCTGTTCTGCACTGGACCCCATCGCTACGGCCATCATTGAAGACCTCATCGATGAACTGAAGCAGGAATACACCATTGCCATTGTCACCCATTCCATGCAGCAGGCATCCCGTGTGTCCCAGCGTACGGCCTATTTCCATTTGGGAGATCTCATTGAAATCGGTCCCACAGACCAGATCTTTTTAAATCCCCTTCACCAGCTGACTGAAGATTATATTACAGGACGGTTCGGTTAACAGCCGAATATATAAAACTTGAGTAGGAGCCCCAATGGAAGAACATATTGTCAAATCCTATGATGATGAGATTAATCAGTTGAATACCCGGATTTCCGCCATGGGGAGCACCTGTGAATGGCAGTTGTCCAAGGCATTGAACGCGTTGGAAAACAGAGATGTACGGCTGGCTGAAGAAGTTATCAAAGAAGATGTGAACTTAAATAACCTCTACAAGGCGTTGGAGGAGAATGCCGTTAGGCTTCTGGCCAGGCGCACCCCTCTGGCTGCAGACCTCAGGTATATTCTGGCAGCCATGCGTACCGGTTCCGAACTGGAAAGAATCGGGGATTATGCAGCCAATATTGCCCGCAGAGTGACCGAACTCGGTGGTTGCGAGATGACACTTGAATCCCCCATTGCCCTGATCCAGGAGATTGGTGTCCTGGCCCGCAAAATGATCGCTGACGTGGTGGACGCATTCCTGAAACAGAATATCGACAGTGCCTTGGAAATCTGGCACAGAGATGACGTTATTGATCGTAAATTTGCCCGCCTGATGACGGATTTGAGGGCAAGGATGAATGAAGATACCGGTGTGGTGGACTGTGGCACCCTGTTGATTTTCATGGGCCGCTGCCTGGAACGTATCGGGGATCATATCACCAATATTTCCGAAGGCATCTATTACATAGAAACCGGGGAAACATATATCGGTACCCTGGAAAGCTGATCGATATCCGCCCTTGCCCCAACGGGCAATCCTCAACAGCCCAACTTTAAGGAATAGAAGGGTCTAATACGCCATTTTGTCCGGGATAACGCCCCGGACACCCCCTCTGGGATTCCGCGTGTCATGCTTTCGCCGCGGGATCAAATGGATGTGGGTATGAAACACGGTCTGTCCGGCAGTCTCTCCGCAATTGATTCCGATATTGAATCCGGATACCTTCGGATCTCCCGCTTGGATCTCTTTTCGGAGCCGGTCGATCAATTCTCTTGCATCACAAAGTTCGGCCGCAGTCATTTCAAAGTAGGTCTCACAATGACGAAAGGGGATGATCAGCATATGTCCCGGCGTTACAGGTGTTGTATCTTCAATGGCAAATACACTGCCGGCCGTTTCTCGTATCCCTCTTCTATCCATATGGCAAAAGGGGCAGATTGAAGGCGATTCAGATGTCATCTTTCACTCCATCCTTTTATCTTTTTTAGCCTGAATAGCAAAACCCGCCAGATCTTTCAATTCACAAAATCAAAATCGGATAAAGACGTGGTTCTGGAGTGGATTCAGGCTGGACAAATACGTTCAAGTCATATACTAATTGTGCATCAAAAATGGATAGTCTACGTTAATAACCAGGCAGAATTGAGATATTCATATGAAAAAGATATATATTGCGGCTGTTTTCATTTTTCTAACCTTTACCTCCAGTGTGTTTTGTGCTGAGAACAAGCTGATGACATCCCAGGGTTCCGCTGATCAATCTAAATATGCCCAGATGAGCAATAGCCAAATGGAAGCCGGCCAGATGCCACAAGAGTCATTTCCGATAATTCAAAAACCGGGGATGGAAATGTATTACCAGATGTCTGAACAACCGGAAACGGGCGATGGCTTCAATGCGGACAGTCCATCGGACGAAGAAGAGACGTCCCCCTTGGTCAATATTTTCGAACAGGATCAGGAGACAGACGACGATTATGATGTCTTGGCATATGCGCTGGACCGACATATGAAACTTCCTGCCTATGCAGGCATTCAGTCCGGCAAAATGAAAATATTGACCCAGGTTCAATGGGATCAATTGCTTCCTGCCGCGAAAGAAGCCTATCCGCTAACCGGCTCATTTTGCGGAAAACCCTACTTTTTTCCAAAGAATGCGGATATGTGGCTCAAAGCCCACAGCCGTTATAAACACGAGCTGGTTATTAAGGAACGCAGACCTGAAGGCCTTGTAACCATATGTGACAAAGAAACCGCTTCTGATCCGTACGCAAACTAAGGCTGTGTCATCGTTTTTCATCCTTTCAATTTGTGAACCGTAATATCGTGGTTATATTGAATTCATCCTTTCATCCAAACCATAAGGAGCGATTCAATGAAAACCATTCTGATTACCGGCGCTTCAGGTTTTGTGGGGTCTCACCTCAGTCGATATCTGCTTGAAAACGGGTACGCTGTAATTGGGCTGGGCACCTCTGCCCGGCATCGGCTAACGGCATTCAGTGACAATTTTACATGGGTGTCTACGGATACAACCCAAGGCGGCAGTTGGCAATCGCATGTCCCCTCAGCTGATATCATCATTAATCTCGCCGGCCGCAGCATTTTCAAACCCTGGACCAGAACTTACAAACAGGCCATCTACGATTCAAGGGTGCGCACCACCCGGAATTTGGTGGACGCCATGGGTGAGGCATGGTCCGGTCAATTGCTATCCACCTCCGCAGTGGGTTTCTACGGAGACCGGGGCGATACATTAGTGTCTGAGACAGATCCGTGCGGCAAAGATTTTCTGGCCGAAGTCTGCAGGGACTGGGAAGGGGCAGCTTCGGCAGCCGTGGAAAAGGGTGCCCGGGTTTCCATTATGCGTTTCGGTGTCGTTCTTGGAGACGGCGGCGCGCTTTCGGTCATGGGCACAGCATTTAAATCCTTTGTCGGCGGGCCGTTGGGAACCGGACAGCAATGGTTTCCGTGGATTCACATCTCAGATCTCATTGAGGCTGTTGATTTTCTGATTTCGGGAAATCATGACGGGAAATTCAACTTTTCAGGACCATCACCCATCCGTCAGAAAGCATTTGCAAAAGCATTGGGGAGGGCCTTGGGCCGTCCGGCGATTATGCCGGCCCCCGCCTTTATGGTTAAAACCGTGATGGGGGAACTGGGGGCCTCACTGTTGCAGAGTCAAAAGGCACAACCGGACGGGCTGAACGGATTGGGCTATCGGTTCCGGTATCCGGATGCCGCAGCCGCACTGGCCGATATTTATAAAAATCGCTAAAGCATGAACCTAAACCGTGAATAGGACTGTTAATATCGCCCTAAATCTGGTATAGAATTTGCCTTTTAGGAATTGCCATTAACAGGGGATAAATGATATAGCATCCTTAAGTTAACATGCTGAGGAACATTAACACCAACAGGAGGTAAGCAAACATGAATTTCGGATCAGTTGATGAAATATTAAACTTCGCCATTGATAGAGAGAAAGAGGCTGTGGCGTTTTATGCATCCCTGGCTGAAGAGGCGACAAGAGACTCCCTGAAACAGACTTTCGTGGATTTCTCCAAAGAAGAAGAAAAACACGTGGCCCTTCTTTCCGATATTTCAGGCAACAAAGAAAAGATTGATGCCTATGAATTCAAAACCATCACCGATCTGAAAATCAGTGACTACATGGTGGATGTGGAGTACGAGCAGGGCATGCCCATGCCGGAGATCCTGAAACTGGCCATGAAACGTGAGGAAAAAGCGGTTAAGCTTTACGGCACCCTGGTAGAGCAAACCGATAATGCCGATGCCAAAAAAGTATTCCAGATTCTTGTTCAGGAAGAAGCCCAGCATAAACTGGGGCTGGAAACCATGTATGATGATTACCTGGCTGACCAAGATAACTAAGATTTGGGGTAGTTAAGACCAGGATCGTATAGAAACGCATAATAGAATTCTTGCCCTGTGGTTTAGACGGACATTCGGCATTAATTCCAGTTATGTCGCATTGAATCGGGGAATCAGCCTTTTGTGTTGATTCCCCTTTTCTGTGGGATCGCAGGTACGCTTACGAAAACGTTTCTTTATAAGCACGTCAAAAAGGGAGACCAATGGATTTAACCCCGCTTTTCAGGCCCAAGTCCATGGCTGTGGTCGGGGTGTCCACCACCCAAGACAACCACCCGGCCAATGTCATCTTTACAAAAAACCACCTTCGATACCCCGTTGAAACCTTTCCGGTGAATCCCAGGGGCGGGATGATAAACCGTGAGGTGCTTTATACCAGTGTCTCAGACATTGACGCCCCTTTGGATCTGGCGGTGATCGGGGTACGTGCCGAATTTGTACCCGACGTATTGTCCCAGTGCATAAAAAAAGGGGTCAAAGGCGCGGTGATTATATCCGGAGGGTTTTCAGAAGCCGGTAACCACAGCCTGCAGGAACGGGTGGCGGATATGGCCCGTGAGGCGGATTTTCCCTTTGTTGGGCCGAACTGCCTGGGGGTGTATGCCCCGGGGCAGGTGGACACCTTTTTTCTGCCCGGGGAGCGCATTATACGTCCTGATGCGGGAAATGTGGGATTTGTGTCCCAGAGCGGCGGAGTATTGGTGGACCAGATGGTCAAGTTTGCCGGCCAGGGAATCGGCATCAGCCTGGGGGTATCCATCGGTAACAAGGCGGGGCTGAGGGAAACCGATATGCTTGCTTTTTTTGAAGCGGATCCGGATACCCGTGTGATTGCCTTTTACATTGAAGGGTTTGACCGAGGTGAGGGGCGGACATTTATACGGGCTGTTGAACAATGTAACAAGCCTGTGGTGGTGCTCAAGGCCGGCAAAACTGCCCGGGGTATGGCTGCGGCGTCCAGCCATACCGCTTCCATTGCAGGTGATTACCGGATTTTCAGCGAAATCATGAAACAGCACTGCGTGGCCGAAGCGGACAACGAATTTGAACTGACCTCATTCTGTGAGTCTCTCAGTTGCTATCCCAAGGGGATTCAGGGCCGGGTGGGGATCGTCAGTCTCAGCGGCGGGCACGGTGTGCTGGCAGCCGATGCCTGTGTGTCCCAGGGACTGGCAGTACCGGATTTGTCAGAGGACACGGCTGAAAATGTCAGGGAACGCCTCTCACCTGAGATACGTGGCATCGCCAGCCTGAAGAATCCCATGGATCTTACCGGTTCCAGCGTGGATGCGGATATGATTGCAGCGGCCCGGTATCTGTCGAGGGATGACGGTATTGATTGTGTTATGGTGCTGCTGCTGCCTTATTCTCCGGGGATTTCCGCCGACATTGGGGCCAGGCTCAGCCAGGTGGCCAGAAATGAGGGGAAGCCAATGATTGCCTATGTGCCCCATGAAGAAAAGTACAGAATTATTATCGAAGGGTTCGAGCTGAATCGGATACCGGTGGCCGCTTCCGTGGAAGGTGCCGTGCTCATGGCAAAAGCCCTGAAGAGGTGCAGACCATGTTGATGACGATTCGCTTGACACCGGAAGACAAGGATATCATAGAACGGTCAAAGGAAAGGGGATGGATTCTTGAGCCGGACGCCAAAACAATATTTGAACATGCCGGTCTTGAACTGCCCCGGCGTGTGGTTACAGATGATTTTGAGAAAGCCGCTCAGTTCATGGAAAGTTTAAGCACCCCGGTGGTGGTCAAGGCCGTGTCCGGATCAATTCTCCATAAAACTGAATATAATGCGGTGGCCCTGAACATCCATAGCCGGAAACAGCTAAAAGGCGACATGGAGCGTCTTCTGGCACTGGAAGGGTGTAACACCGTATTGGTGGAAGAAATGGTCACCGGAGTGGAATTGTTTGTGGGGGCAAAAAACGATGCCCAGTTCGGGCCCGTGGTGATCCTCGGCATGGGGGGAACGGGGGTCGAGATCTATAACGATACGGCTGTGCGCATGGCGCCGCTCACAGAGGGGGATGTGCTTTCCATGGCCGGAAACCTGAAAGCTGCCGCCTTGCTTACGGGGTTCAGGGGTGGTTCCGGAATAGATATGAAGGCATTGTGTTCCCTTGTGGTCCGGTTTTCGCATCTGGCTATGGCCATGGAAGCGGACTTTCAATCCATGGATCTGAACCCGGTGATCTGCAGTGCTGAAGGCTGTGCCGTGGCTGATGCCAGGATTATGCTAATAACATAAGGTATTGAACAGGTGGAAAATATGACGGAAAAAAAGCAACTCAGGCTGGTGTCATGGAATGTAAACGGATTTCGGGCGGTACTTAAAAAAGATTTTTTCACCTCGGTGGAAGCGCTTTCGCCGGATATACTCATGCTCCAGGAGACCAAACTTCAGGCGGATCAGCGCACCGATGCAATGACGGATTTTAAACCCTATGCAGACTATTGGGCATACGCCACCGTCAAAAAGGGCTATAGTGGGGTTGCAGCCTACACCAAAGATACGCCTGAAAAGGTGATCACGGATTTTGGAAGACCGGAGTTTGACGGTGAAGGCCGCGTTATCCAGATGGATTTTGAGGGATTTACCCTCTTTAATATCTATTTTCCCAACGGCCAGATGAGTGATGAGCGTCTCAAATACAAGCTGTACTTCTACGACTGGTTTCTGGACTATGCAGAGGGCCTCAGGGCCCAGGGGAAGCGGCTGATTGTCACCGGAGACTTTAACACGGCCCACAATGAAATTGATCTGAAAAACCCCAAGCCCAATTCAAAGCGGTCCGGATTCCTTCGTATCGAGCGTGATGTCCTGGACCGTATGGAGGACATGGGATATGTGGACACCTTCCGCCATTTTCACCCGGAAACAGTGAAATATTCATGGTGGTCCTACCGTTTCAATGCCCGTAAAAACAACGCCGGGTGGCGTATCGACTATTTTTTCGTTACCCGGGATCTTATTGATGACGGTGTGGTTAAAGAGGCGTTTATAGACAATGATATTTTCGGTTCGGACCATTGTCCCGTCGGATTGGTGATTGAAGTATAGTTTCGGAAAACAGGGGTAAATAAATAAAGGCCTGACCGGTAAGCTTCCGGTCAGGCCTTATATGATTTGCTTTTGTCCAATTAGTCCTTAAATACCAGTTTCCCGCCGATATGTCCGGCGATTCCGGCTGCCGCCAGCATCACCAGGTTAAGGAGCACGAATACCCAGGCAGTGGCAGATTCCAGTACATGAGGATTCGCCAGGTACCAGACTACGGAGATAAGGCATGCCGTGGTGGTAACGGTGGCGGCCAGGATTTTTATTTTAAAGAGCGTGGTCAGACCGCCGGCATATTTTTTCCGCCATTCCAATACCCCGGAAAACAGCACCATGGGAAGGGCAAGCACCACGAATATCAGGTTGATGAAGCCGGCTTTGACAAACAGGCTGGAGTCAAAAAGCCATGCAAGAATAAAGAGTGCAACCGATACGGGTAGAATACCGTTGGGCATATGTACCGATACCGGGTGGGCATGGTGCTTGATCAGAAGATGAACAATTTTTTCATAGGGCGTCTGCGGGACTGCCGCCTGTTCCTCTTCCTGTTGGGGGGCTGTTTCTTGTTCAGTTGTTGTTGCTGCGGCTGCGGGTTCCGGTGCGTCTTCCATCAGGGTGAACTTCTCACCGGAAACCCCGCAAACCGGGCATTTTTCAGGGACATCGTCCCCCTTGTGCACAAATTTACAGACTGTGCATTGCCATTTTTTCATGGGTTTTCCTTAAGTTGTTTTCAGTTGAGGTATCAGCGTTTGTCAATTTCCGTATAACTGCATTCATCCGGTCCACAGTAGTCGCCCACATAGGCGGCGCCAGGCCTGTAAAGCGAGGGTTTGGGGGCGGCCATGGCAAATTGTTCTTCGATGACATGGGCGGTCCATCCAGATACCCGGGATACCGCAAAGAGGGGGGTGAACATATCCGTGGCAATGCCCATGGCGTAGAAAAGCGATGCGGAGTAGAAGTCCACATTGCAGAAGATTTCCCTGTTCTTTCTTTCCATGAATGCCGCCTTGCCTTTGACTTCCAGCTCTTTTGACAGTTCATACCAGGTGGTGTCCCCGGCAATTTCCCCCATGCGTTTGCTCATGGGGGCCAGGATGATGGCCCTGGGGTCGTCTGTCTGATAAACTGCGTGTCCCAGGCCCATGATCAGGCCGCCGGAATCCAGAATGTTTGAGATATAATTGTCAATCTTATCCACAGAGCCGATCTCTTTGAGCATCTTCATTACCCGGACGTTGGCACCGCCGTGGAGAGCGCCGGACAGGGAGCCGATGGCAGCGGATATGGCCGCATAAATATGGGCTTTTGTGGATGCCACCTGACGGGCGGTGAATGTGGATGCGTTGAAGGAATGCTCCGCATGGAGCACCAGCCCGGTGTCAAAGAAATGGGCTGCTTCATCGTTGGGTTTTTCGCCGTTGAGCATATACAGAAAATTGGCCGAATGTCCCAGATCCGGATCCGGTGCAACAGGGTCTTTGCCGTTGCGGATGCGGTCCCATGCCGCCGTGATAGTGGCCATGCCGGCAATCAGATTTTCCGCAGAGTTCAGGGTGTTTTCCATTCCCTCTTTGCCTGCATTGGGGTCTGTTTGGATCAGCATAGGGGTCACCAGCTGGAGCACATCCATGGGGTTGGTCTCTTTGGGTAAAGAGGCCATCAGGTCAAACACATTCTGGGGAACCGGGCGCTTGCCAGCCAGGCTTTGGGTGAAGTCTTGAAGTTCCTGGGCTTTGGGCAGGCGTTCGTAAAGCAGGAGAAAACATATTTCTTCGAAGTTGGCCTTTTCGGCAAGGTCCTGAATCAGATAACCTCTGTAAATCAGTTTACCTTCTTTTCCCTGGACATCGCAGATTTTAGAACTGGCAACATCCACACCTCTTAATCCGGTATTCAATACGGGGGTACATTCATTTTCGGTCATGGTTGCCTCCTTCAGCAAATAAAAAAGATGAGCAATTAAAAAATCTTTTCAGGCGGCCGTCTTTCAGGTACATACTGGGATTCGATTTCATTGTTGTTCAGGGCGGTGGAGATATAAAGACCGCAAAAGCAGGCCCCGAATTCTTCAAGATCCGGTGCACGGTACACGCAGGGGCAGATGATGTCTTTGTCGTGCTCCCGGTCACCACAGGCAAGACGGCAGGGGCAGGCCATGTATCCGTACCGGTCCTTGTTCTTGATCAGGGCTTCCAGCAGTTCAAATACCAGGTCCTTATCTTTGTTGAAATAGATGCCTTTGGCTTCCTGTGATTTTTTTAATGCCTTGTATAAAGAGTCTACATTCATGCTGAAATTCCCAATGCCTCCTTAATTTCTTTTTCTTTATATCCGACGATAACGGTGTCGTTGATTTTGATGGTGGGAAAGGAACACCGGGGATTCAACTCTTTGATGTCCGCCAGTATGGCTTTTCTCTCTTCACCTTCCAGATCATCTACCTCCACATAGTCATACTCAACGTCACATTCGGTGAGGAGCTTTTTGGTGGATTTACAATGGCTGCAGGTGCTGAGCGCATATAATTTCGGTTTTTCCGTTGTGCCCATCTAATTTATCTCCTTGGGTTTGGACCGGCCGGTAAGCCGGGAGTCCGTTTCATAATTTCAGAATTAAAATTGCATGAATCGTGCCGGTTTGGCAAGGTAAAATCTTTGTAAGAAGGCCCGGAGGGTATTGGCCCGTATCGTGCGGGTTTTGCAAGGTTAAAACTCCCCTATCCAGGTTTGTTCATTTCAGTGGGGGACTATTCCGGTTTTCCTATGGATCGTTCAATGTCTGGCCTGTTTATTGCTATTAGTAACGACAGTTGAGTTTGCCAAATTTGAATTTCGGATAGCAACCACCATACGCTCCAAAAGACGGCCATAGTCAATGATCCTTTTTGCTTTAACACTATGGAGAGACGTCAGGTGCTGAACAGATTAATCTTTTGAGGTGAGTGACAATGGGCAATGACATAACGATTTTGATCGGCGGTAAAGCAGGGCAGGGGATTCAGACCATAGGGGCGATACTTGCGAATATCTGTCATGATGCCGGGCTCTTTGTATTCAGTACGGATGATTTCCAGTCAAGGATTCGGGGCGGACACAGTTTCCATCTTCTCAGGATCGGCAGCCGTCCTTTGAGCGCTCCCTCTTTACGCCCCCACATACTGGTGGCCATTGATGAAAACACCTTTGATATTCACCGGGAGAAACTGATGCCCGGCGGCATTGCCGTTTTGAATAAAAACGGAGGGAATGGAGGGGGAACAGAGGGCAAGGTGTACCGAATCCCCCTGCAGGATCTGGCAGCGGAAGCAGGAGGGAAGATTGCTTCAAACACCGTGGCTGCAGGTGTTGTCGCTGCGGCGATGGGCGCTGGGCTGGAACGGGTACGCGGGGTGATCTCCAAATGGTTTGAAACAAAGGGAGAGAGGATTCAGGCGCTGAATCTGACGGCTGTGGAGAAAGGGTTTGAGCAGGGGCAGGAGATTTGTTTTCAGTCCCCATTTTCCTTTGACGGAGAACGAAGCCCGGACCATGTGGTCATGACCGGCTCGAAAGCTGCCGCACTCGGTGCACTTGCCGCAGACTGCCGTTTCTTTCCCTTTTATCCCATGAGTCCGGGAACAGGGATCGTGACCGAATTGGCTGCAAATTCAGTAGATCTGCCTGTGGTCATGGAGCAGGCGGAAGATGAAATTGCCGCCGTGAATATGGCCGTAGGCGCAGCCTATACCGGTATCCGGTCGCTTGTGGCAACATCGGGTGGCGGATTCAGCCTGATGGTTGAAGGACTGGGACTTTCAGGGATCACCGAGACCCCTGTGGTGATCATCAACGCCCAGCGTCCGGGGCCTGCCACGGGGCTTGCCACACGAACGGCCCAGGCAGACCTTCTCTTTTCCATTCATGCTTCACAGGATGAGTTCCCCAGGTTTGTGTTTGCTCCCGGCTCTGTTCTGGATACCTTTAAAACGGTGAAGCGTGCCGTGATGCTGTCCGAGAAGTACCAGGTCCCGGCCATTGTCCTGATGGATCAGTATCTGGCGGATTCGGCCCGGACGGAAACAAACGATTTTGTGGTGGGGGATGAACACCGGTCCTTTATTCAGGACACAGAAATGTATCAGGATGAGACGTATCATCGATACAAGGTGACAGAAGACGGTATCTCTCCACGGTGTCGGCCCTGCACCCCCCATGCGCTGGTCCGGGTGGCCGGTAATGAACATACGCCGGACGGACTACCCAGTGAGGCACCGGAAAATCGGGTGACCATGGTGGACAAACGCTTCGCCAAGGTGCCTGCCATGGTAAGTGATATGCGATTGCCCTCGGTATTTTGTAACAACTCCACCTTTTTCCTTACCGGTTGGGGATCTTCAAAGGGGGTGATTATGGAGGCCTGTCTCCAGCTTCGGGAAGAGGGCATTGATGCCGGCTGGATTCTTTTTGAGGATATATGGCCGCTGGATGCTGACGGGTTGAAAGAGGTGCTGGGGGGAAAACGTCTGATCATGGTTGAAGGGAATGCCACAGGCCAGCTGGGAACACTGATCCGTACCCTCACGGGAATAGAGTATGCCGCTGCCATTCTTAAATATGACGGTCGGCCTATCTATCCGGAGTATATCGTCGAAAGGGTAAAAGAAATTCAGGTAAAATAGCCACCCGGGCAAACCTGAAACCGCTGGCTAAAAAGTCGGGGTAAATATAAAAATTGGGAGAAAAACCAGATGACCACCTCTATTTTTGATACGGACAGGGACAACCATTGGTGCCCGGGATGCGGAAATTTTTCCATTCTTGCTGCCATGAAGCAGGCCTTTGAGGCCGAGAATTTAACGCCTCAGGATATCCTTATGGTGGGGGGGATCGGTCAGGCCGGTAAGACCCCGCATTATCTGGCCTGCAATATGCTCCACGGTCTTCACGGCAGGGCGCTGCCCATGGCCACGGGGGCCAAGCTGGCCAATCATCATCTGAATGTGGTTGTAAGCTGCGGTGACGGTGACTGCTACGGTGAGGGAGGAAATCATTTTCTGGCCGCCATACGAAGAAATCCGGATATTACACTGCTGGTTCACAACAATCAGGTATACGGGTTGACCAAAGGCCAGTCATCTCCCACCACAGCACTGAATATGGGCACCAGGTTGACACCGGACGGGCCAAACTCAACACCGCTTAATCCGTTGGCCCTGGCGCTTACTGCCGGGGCGGGATTTGTGGCCAGGAGCTTTTCAGGCTCAGGGGAGCAGCTGTCTGGCCTAATTCGGGAAGCCATGAACTACAGGGGATTTGCAATGATCGATATTTTTCAGCCCTGCGTGTCTTTTAACAAGATCAACACCCATGGGTGGTACCGGGAGCGGATAACAAACCTTAACGATACCGGGCATGATCCGACGGATATCAGCCAGGCCCTGGCCGTGGTCATGACGGACCCGGAAAAACAGATCCCCACCGGTATATTGTACCGGAAGCCGGGTGTCGTTTTTCAGGACCGGTTTGCTGTCCTGAAAGAAAAGGCGCTGGTGGATTATCCCTTTGCCGGAGACCAAATCAATGATATCCTTTCCGGGATCTGATTCCTGGGAAATGCTTAAATAATGTTCTATCTTGTATCATTATGAAAACAGGTATGAAATTAACGCGGGTATAAATTAAAACCAGGTATGAAGGAGAAATCATGGGAAATGTATTGATTGTGTATGCCACCAGATCCGAAGAAACCAAAGGCATTGCTGAACTCATCGGTGAAGGGGTCAGGATCTCCGGGCACCAGGCGGATGTCAAGCGGGTCAGCGAAATTAAAAACGAAGAAGACCTTAAAGGGTATGACGGTTATTTTTTCGGCTCCCCAACCTACCATGGAGAAATGATCACTTCAATGAAGCAATTGCTGTTTATTGCCGAGCGGGCGGAGCTCAAAGGTAAGCCCGGCGGGGCATTCGGCGCCTATGGCTGGAGTGGTGAGGCGGCCGGCCGGATTTTTGATACCATGGCCAACATCTACGGAATGGAAATGTTGTCCGACGGTCCGTTGATGCTCAAGGCCGGATGGGTGGAAGGCGGTATCCAGGCGGCCCAGAATTACGGAAAGAACCTGGCTGCAAAGATATAGAGGGAGGGATTATGCCTGATTCTGTTATTCTGGTGTGCCGTTCATGTGACACCAAAAATCGGGTCCCTGTAGCGCGATTGAAGGATGCCCCGGTGTGCGGCCGGTGTAAAACCCCGCTGCCGGTGGAAATCCTTTCACAGGTAAGAACGGTAACCGATGGGAGTTTTGAAGCGGAAGTAATGCAGTCGGCCATGCCGGTTTTGGTGGATTGCTGGGCACCGTGGTGCGGTCCCTGCCGCGCCGTGGCCCCAATTCTTGATTCGCTGGCAACAGTTTATGCCGGCCGGCTTAAGATCGTGAAGCTTAACCTGGATGACAATCCGGCTACAGGCGCCCGGTTCGGCATATCATCCGTACCCACGCTGCTTCTGGTGAAAGCGGGGCAGGTGAAAGAAACCCTGGTTGGTGCCCAACCCAAAGAAATTATGGAAGCAGCAATTGGACGTCTTATCTGAGTTGAATGATACTGAATTCCGTACCTGGGTGAAAGACCACTGGGGGATTCGTGTTGAGGCTGTCTGCGATGGGGTTGTGATTCAGGGGAGCCCGGAGCGTTCCCTTTCCCGGGCCGTGTTTCGGGGTAAAGATGGGAATCTGTTTCTCATGGAGAAGTTTGCGCCGGAAAAGATAGGGGTCCGGCAACGGGTGGCCGATACCCTGGCGTTTTTAACCGGAAACGGTCTTACACGTGCGTTATCCCCTGAACCCGACGGGAACGGTGAGTGTCTTCCCCGCTATAAAAAAGGTTATTTTCAGATCACCCGGTTTCTGGACAGTACGGCATTGAAGCGGCCGGACTGGTTGAAATCCGCCGACATCGGGCAGGAGATGGCCGGGTTTCTTGTGGACATGCACCGGGCTGCCGCCGGGATTTCAACGGCAATTACCTACCCCGGGTTTTCCATAAAAACGTATATACTCAGGCTGTTTAAGGATATGCGGGGACACGCACCGGAGGCCCACGACCGGTATCTGCCTGTTTTGCGGTTTCTGGAAAAGGGTTTTTTTGCAGAACATGACCGGTTGCCCCAGATATTTTGCCACGGGGATTTTCATCCCCTGAACGTGATCTGGCAGGGGGAGACGATGTCTGCTGTGATCGACTGGGAATTCACCGGGATCAAGCCGGACAGTTACGATGCTGCCAATTTGGTGGGGTGCGCCGGTATTGAACATCCGGAAGGCCTGGCCATGCCCATGGTGATCCGTTTTCTCAAGGAAATTCGGAGGAACGGTTTGATCAGCGACTTGGGCTGGACCTGGTTCCCCGAGTACATTCTGGCCCTCAGGTTTGCCTGGTTGTCCGAATGGCTCCGCAAAAACGATACGGAGATGCTGGAAACGGAACTTGCCTTCATGAATATTTTGATCCGTCATATGGAGGAACTCAGAGATATCTGGTCCTTCCGGAGTGACGATATATGATTTGCGGGGGGCGTTATGCCGGGATATCTCTCTCCTGAAGCGTTGGACCAATTGATCCGGAAGGGTAAAGAGCAATCCTTTCTTCTGGTGGATGTAAGACCGCCATCCGCCTATGCCCTTGATCATATCCCCGGGGCCGTTAACCTGCCTGCCTCAGAAATTGATGACCACGCCTTTGATGCAGACGCCTGGGGGACGCTTGTTTTCTACTGCAGGAACGGAATCCGTTCAAAGGTAGCGGCCTGTATTGCCGAAGAAAACGGGTTTCCGGGGGAAAGGGTGTTTAATCTCAGCGGTGGCATGAATGCCTATGCCGGAGAGATTCTTCTGGATATGCCCGCGCTGTCCATCTTTCCGGAAGAGATGTCCCTTGCCGATCTTATGGTAAAGGCGGTGAACCTTGAAAAGGGGGCCGGTAGGTTTTACCGGGAAATCTCGCCGCTGTTCGAGGGAACACCGGCCCATGTGTATCTCAGCGGGATGGAGAAAACTGAAATCGCCCATGCAAGAACCATCTACAATACGCTGGCTCCCTTAGTGAAAGAACAACGATCATTCAGTGCGGTATTTGAGGCATGTAAAGGAGATCTGGTGGAGGGGGGAAGATCAACGGCCGAGGCCCTGGCCCTCATGACAGAATCCTGTGGAAATCGCCGGGAAGCCATACTTGATTTTGCTCTGGATATGGAGTTCGCCGCCTATGATCTGTATAAAAACAGGGGGGCGAAACGTGTACGTGTTGCCGGAGACCTTTTTATTTCTTTGGCCCAGGCAGAAAAAACGCATATTGCAGATATATTGAAGTGTATTGATATAATAGAACAATCTTAAATTTCCTCTTGATTTAATCATTTTTATTTTGTTACGATACCCCAGCATCACCTAATGAAATCCTAAAATTTGTACGATATAAGTCGCCGGATATACCGTGAACACACAGGGGATACACAAGTGTTCGTATCTTTAACGCATGATACGATTGCTTGAGACAATCCCCGGGGCTTTCCATTTGGTTTCGATGGGACTCCTATCTGTTTACGACAGTAAATTTAATCCAATATATCGTTAAAATAAGGTAAATGATGATGCTTTCGAAAAAAAAATCTGTATGGTATGGACTTTGCTTTTTATCTGGAGAATGATGCCGGCCCGGGGAAAAACCGGACTGTAACAGGGACAATCAGCACCAGGAGGGTGAAAATGTCTGAAACATCTGGAACAAAAGGACTCTGGTCAAGGAAAGGCAATAGTAAAGCAAATCATCAAACCGGTTATAAAGCCGGGGTGGTCCCGTTTTACGGTGCTCGCAAATCCAAGAACGAGGTTTATTTTCAGATGGCATCCCTGTTCAGGGAAGTGACCCGGGGGCAGGACCATCTCAGCAGTCAGTGGATGGACCGGATACTGGCATCAAGCCGGGCAAATAATCCTGGCAATCTCTTTACGGATAACATATAAACTTGAAGGAGTCCGGTGTCCCATTCCTGCGGTGCCGGCTCGTATTTGGTCTATATTTATCCGAAGCAAAAGTTAGGCAAAAGCAAGGCAAAAGTCTAAATACTTAATCGAAAGGAGCGTTATCAATGGCAGAACAACTCGGTATCTATAAATGCGAAAAGTGCGGAAACATAGTACAGGTCCTTCACGGCGAAAAACCGCCGGTCACTTGCTGTGGCAAACCCATGGACAGAATGGTGGAAAACACGGTTGATGCCGCCGTGGAAAAACATGTCCCTGTGGTTGAAAAAGTTGACGGTGGGTATATGGTTAAAGTCGGTTCAACTGCCCATCCCATGACCCCGGATCACTGGATCGAATGGATTGAGCTGGTATCCTGTGACGGCCGCTATGTCCAGCGCATGATGCTGACACCCTCCAGTACCCCTGAAGCGACCTTTAAGTGTGATGCCGATAAAGTGGAAGCCAAAGCCTATTGCAACCTGCACGGCCTCTGGAAATCCTAAGCACTTCCCCGCGTATTTAAACCAAAACCGCCCCGCCTGATATCAGGCGGGGCGGTTTTGGTTTAAATACGCGGGGAAGTGCTTAGGATTT
>JAKSBB010000666.1 GCA_022361315.1 Desulfobacterales bacterium | reverse complement strand
ATGGAAGCCGACACCGAACCTACGTCAACACCTAATATTATTTGCCTGTCCACTATATCTGCTCCTTTAAATCACACCAGCTATAAATTGATCCTGAAGTCCGGTTGTTGATCATATCTGCTCCTTAACTTCATTCCAAAAGCGGGTAACTCCGTTAACCCAGCTGCTTGTTATATTTGCGCCTTTACCTCATTCCAAAAGGAGGTTACCCCGTCAATCCAACCGTCCATAAATTTGCGTTCGTGGTCCACACCGGTCTCCGCCGTATACCGCCCCAGATCATGGGCCTCGTAAACATCCTGAAAGTATGACTCATAGTCCGTGTGTCCGATCAATTCATACATATCCTTGTGGTCATACGTATCTTTATGCCTGTACGTATCCTTATAGTTGACCACGTACAGTAAATCTTCATAGTGGGCGGACCGGGCCCATCTGAGCCCTTCGGCCTTACCTTCCTTGTAGCAATTGTTTTCCCAGGCCTGTTTTTCCTCCCGGAGGCGCTTGATGATATCGGGCATATCAAATTCTTCGGAGAACCGTTTTTGAAGGGCTTCCTTCTTTTGAATCGCCTCGGTCAACGCTTCCTGGAAGATCTTGGAAAAATTGAAAGAACTGCGCCACTCCGTCAGTTTTTCATGAAGCATGTCCGGAATGCTCAGGGTAATTTTTTGTGCCATATCTCACCTCACCATCTCATTGATACAATTGGGGCTGCCCGCCGGTACGCTTGTATTGCCTTTGGTTACGCATAGTTTTAAGTTTTTCCGCTTCGATACGTGCCTGAATGATAAAAATCGGCTGCACCGGCTGCCGCACTATGGAGAATCGGCAGTGCTAAAGAAACCACCGAATCATCCATACGTATTAAGTTTCACTATACGTGTCAATCCCTTTCACACTTTTTTACAAATTTACCCAACAACCCAACGGTTTCACACAGTTTCCCCACTTGTTTTTTTAGGTCAAAGTTTATATAAGCCCTGTATGTTCAGATCTCAGCTCGAAATACTCGGAAAAACCACGATAGACAGGATCTCCTCACTGGGACGCATCCACCTTTTTCTGTTGTCCGGAATCGCCCAGGTGTTCAGCCCGCCATTCCAGACCTCAAAAATTCTTGAACAGATCTGGTTTATCGGTGCCAAGTCCATGTTCGTCATTGTACTGACCGGCCTGTTTACCGGTATGGTGCTCGGACTGCAGGGCTATCATACCCTGGTAAAGTTCGGCTCCGAGGCTGCCCTGGGCGGGGCGGTGGCCATGACCATGATACGGGAGCTTGGCCCCGTGCTCACCGCCATAATGGTGGCGGCCCGTGCCGGATCTGCCATGGCAGCGGAAATCGGCGTCATGCGGATGTCCGAACAGATTGACGCCCTTGTGACCATGGAAATCCAGCCTGTGCGTTTTACCTTTACACCACGATTGGTAGCCGCCCTGGTTTCCTATCCTTTACTGACCTCACTTTTTGACATGGTGGGCATATTCGGCGGTTACCTGACCGGCTCCCTGATGCTCGGCATCAGCCCAAGCGTTTATATGGACAAGGTGGTGGCGAGCATCAGCATTGCAGATATCAACGGCGGGTACTTAAAATCCGTTGTTTTTTCAGTCATTGTCACCACCATCTGCT
>JAKSBB010000324.1 GCA_022361315.1 Desulfobacterales bacterium | reverse complement strand
TGCAACCCGACGGTTCCGCCTTCGGCAGCGCCGGAGACTATTTCGACATGCTCAACCTGAGAATCAACTCTGCCAAAACCTATCCGTCGGCGGCCAGGGAGCGGAGAATCGAAGGCCGCGTCACCGTTCAGTTTACCCTGCTTGCCGACGGCAGCATCAGGGAGGTGAAAATCGTTAAAAGCTCCCGGAACCGCCGTCTGGATAAGGCAGCGGTTCAGGCCGTGGAAAAGGCAGCCCCCTACCCCCGGCCGCCGGTCCGGTACCTTAAGCCCCCTGCAACCCTTAAAATTAACCTGAGTTTTGAATTGATATGAACGGATTGGCTCCCATGAAAGAACACGCCGGTACATGTATTCCCCCGGGTATCCCCCGATTCCCGGGGCAGACGGCCCCGGGCCTCATCATTGTCCTGTGCCTCCTTATTGCCCTGGGGCCGGAAGCCCGGGCAGAAAATCCGGTCTCCGGCGCCTTAAACGGCCCTCTCGTTGTCACGGACATGGCCGGACGGCAGGTGCGCCTGGCATCCCCTGCCCGAAGGATTGTCACCACCTTCAAGCCGGCCACCCTTGCCGTGTTCTGCCTGGGACTGGGGAACCGCCTGGTGGGGGTTGACAACTCCTCCCGCAGGGACCGCCTGCACCGGCAGCTGTTTCCGGACATCGCCGGTGTGGCCGGGGTGGGACGCAAATCCACCGGCATCAATTTCGAAACCCTGGCCCACCTGGCCCCGGACCTGGTGGTGCTCTACGCCCAGAAAGACGGGTTGGCACTGGCCCGCCGCCTGGCACAACTGAACATTGCCGCAGTGGTGATTAAGCCCGAAAGCTTTGAATCGGTCCGGGACGCCCTGGCCGTGATCGCCGCAGCCGCAGGGGTAGAGGAGCGGATGTCCGTTGTTGATACGGCCATGGCAGATATCCTCAACACCCTTGACAACGGCCTGGCCGGGCTGCCTGAAGAGAAACGGTACACCGGATATTTCGCCGCCCCCCAGGGGGTCTTTTCAACGGCCACCGGCCAGATGCTCCAGCACGAAATTTTCCTCCGGGCAGGGGTGGACAACGTATCCGCCGGCCTCACCGGCTATTTCCAGACAATTTCACCGGAGCAGCTCATCCGCTGGAACCCTGAGATCATTGTCCTGTCCCGCCACATGAATTCCGGGGCGGCCGCCCCCCTGGCCGGCCCGGCCGTAAAACGAATCCGGGCGGTGGCCTCGGGCCGGGTGTATCGCTGTCCGTCCACCCTGTCCCCCTGGGACTTTCCCTCCCCCCTGTCCGTGCTGGCAAGCCTGTGGCTGGCCAAAACATTATATCCGGAACGTTTCGTGGATCTGAACATCCAGGACACTGCAGATGCCTTTCACCGCACCCTTTTCGGCCGTACCCTCACTGAAATGGGCGGCCGCTTAGACACGCCAGAAAGAGGCACCACCGGGGCCATCAAATGACACCTGCCCTGCGCCCTCTCATACTCCTATTGTCCGGCCTCCTGGGACTTGCCCTGGCGGTGTCGGCCCTCACCGGCCGGGTGGCGATTTCCCCCGGCCACGTATTGTCTGCGGCTGATACCCTGGTCCGAAGCCTTCTGCCGGGGGGAGAAGGCCCTGCCATAGCCCTCGGGGCCCTTGGTCCGTCGGAACAGGTGTTTTTCTTTGTCCGGCTGCCCCGGTGCATCATGGCGGTGATGGTGGGTGCCGGCCTGGCAGCGTCCGGGGCCGTGTACCAGGCACTTTTCAGAAATCCCCTGGTGTCACCGGATATCCTCGGGGTCTCTGCCGGATGCACCTTTGGTGCGGCACTGGGGCTGATGCTGCCCTGGGGCAGCATGGGCGTTGTCCATCTCATGGCCTTTGGGTCGGGGCTTGTTGCCGTGATGCTCACCGCGGGCCTGGCCCGGGCCATTGCCGTGAATCCCCTGATCGTTCTGGTACTGGCCGGGATGGTTGTTCTTTCTTTTTTCAATGCCCTGCTCATGGTGGTCAAATACTTTGCCGATCCCTACGAGCAGTTGCCCGGGATCATCTTCTGGGTCATGGGCAGCCTCACCCGGTCCACCTGGACCGATGCCCTTTTCCTGGTGCCGTCCACCCTGGCGGGCATAGTCACCTTCATTGCCCTGGGGTTCCGCCTGAACATCCTATCTTTGGGAGATGTCCAGGCCCGCTCCCTGGGCATCAACCCCGTGCTGTTCCGCAGGGTGCTGATCCTTATCAGTTCCGTTCTGGTGGCCCTGGCCGTTTCGGGTTGCGGACAGATCGCCTGGATCGGACTCATCGTTCCCCACATGGCAAGGGCCCTTGCCGGGCCGAACCACGAACGGATGCTGCCGGTATCCGCCCTGCTGGGAGGCATCTGTCTGCTTCTGGCGGATACGGCGGCCAGGAGTCTGTTCACCTCGGAAATCCCCGTGGGTATTATTACCGCACTCACAGGGGCCCCGGTATTTGCATGGCTGTTGTTCAAACACAGGGGGAGCGGATGGATGTAACACTTGAATGCCTGGATCTGGATTTCGCCTATCCGGAAACCCGGGTGCTTTCCGGGATTAGCTTTTCAGTGCAAAAGGGCCGCTTCTACGGTCTTCTGGGCCGCAACGGCTCAGGTAAGTCCACCCTGCTCCACTGCCTCAACCGTATCTGTCTTCCGGACCGGGGCCGCATTCGTATCCTGGGCAGGGATATCCGGACCCTGTCACGAATGGCGGTGGCCCGGGAGATCAGCCTGGTGCCCCAGGAGAGCCAGGATATTTTCCCGTTCCGGGTGCTGGACGTGGTGGTGATGGGCAGAACCCCCTTTCTGGGCCTTACCCGCAGACCGACACAGGAAGACTTCACCCTGGCCCTGGCTGCCCTGGACCGGCTCAACGCCGGCCACCTGGCCCAAAAGAATTTCAACCGGATTTCCGGGGGGGAACGGCGGATCACCCTGCTTGCCCGGGCCCTTGCCCAGTCCACGCCCATCATGCTTCTGGACGAACCCACCAACCACCTGGACTTCAACAACCAATACCGTCTGCTTTCCGCCATCAAAGAACTGACCAGGGACAGGGGGCTCAGTGTGGTGGCCGCCATGCACGATCCAAACCTGGCCGCCCTGTTCTGCGATGAGGTAATCCTGCTCAAGGAAGGCCGGATCACCGCCGCAGGCACGGTGGGAGATGTCATGAACGCCGAAAATATCGCAGCCCTGTACGACACACCTGTGACACCGCTTTGCCTGGACACCGGCACCGCGCTTTTCTTTCCGGAAGGTGTACTTCCTTCCGGCCCCAGGGAGGACAAATGACACCGGATACCTTTCCCCAAACCCTGTATACAGCCATTCTGATTCTTACGGTATCGGAGTTTATCGCCGCAGCCGCCGGAAAAAACGTCTTTTCCCGGCCATTGCTGGGATTAAGAACCCTGGCCTGTGCCTGCGGCGTTGCCTTTGTCTGGGTGAATTCGGGACACCCGCCGCTGTTCGGCCCTTTTGAGGCCCTGGCGCAGATCCTGTTCGTCTCTGGCAGCCTGGGGCTGATGTTCAGCCGCCGCTTTGACGGCCCGGCCCTCTCTTTTTTCATCTGGCACAGCCTTTCCGCCGCAGGGATCGTTTTCCTGGTCCGGAACCAGCCCATGACACTGAACCAGGACTACTTCATGTACGCCAACCCCTGGGTCATCCTGTTTTTCACCCTCAGGCTTGCTGCCGCCGGCACCTTTGTCCACTGTGCGGTACAATATCTTAGCGCGGTGAAGGGAAACACGATATTCAGGCAGGGGGGACGGAACACCTTGCTTGCCGGTGCCTGTATTTATCTGTCAAGCGAGTGGGCCGGCTCCCTGTGGGCCCTGAACTGGATGGGAGACGCCTGGCATTGGAGCAGGGGCTTCTTCAAGGCCGCCATTCTCTTTTTGCTGATCATGGGGGCCAGCCACCTGCCGGCGCGGCTTCAGATCCGGCCTGTTGCCAGATGTGCCGCAGGGGTCCTGCCCGCCGTATTTATCCTTTGGATGATCTTTTATCATTGAGGCCCGCCATGTTTCCATTTTTAAGTTCTGTCAGGCTGACATTTTACACCCTCATTGCCCTTGTGGTCATCCTTAGCATCGGGGTGTGTTTAGGCTATCTCAACAAACCCGCCCTGGACCTGATGAACCATCACCCCCTGGTTGACTGGACGGTTCTGGCCGCACACCGCGATCCCCTGGTCCTTGCCTGGTTTGGGCTTCTCTGTCTTGCTTCGGCCATCCTGCTGATCAACGGTATTTTCTGCTGTGCCGGACGCCAGTTCACCCTGGCAAGGCACCCGGGCAGCATGAAACACAAGCTGTTTTTCGTCATCCACCTGGTGTTCATCCTCGTTTTAACCTGTCACGGCCTTCTTCTGGTCATCGGCAGTAAAGAATCCCGGATCTCCCTGTCCCGGGGTGACTCGCACCGGTTCGGCCCATACAGGATCGAGGCGGCCGGGGTCACCTTTGCCGATGATCCCGGCCTGCTGGCGCTTCCCTACCGGGAACAGCGGAAGATGATGACCCGGGAGAATTTCAGCCTGATCCGAAATTATGCCCGGATCCGCCTTTATCATGGCGAAACGTTGGTGGCGGACAGCCGCGTCCATATACTTGCCCCTCTCTGCCACAAGGGCCTGAGGGTGACACTGGTTGAATTCGCACAGGGCAGACCGGACCAATCTCCGTCTATCGTGCTGACCCTTACCGACAGTCCCTTGAATATGATTTTCTTTATTGTCTATGCCCTTATGATTCTGACACTGGCCGGGTTTACGGCCCTGACCTGGAAAGCCACCTGAGTCCTCCGTCAAAGAAGAGTTCTGCACCTATATATTTTTTGGCGAATGGGGCACCCAGACAGATTCTTTTGTTCTCACCACCGAAGGAATCAGTCCCAGGGTAATCACAAATACAAAGACCATGGCGGCACTGAACAGGATCAGGCTGTCATAGCGGCTCATGGCCAGCCCCCACAGGGACCAGTTTTCCGCCAGAATACCATATTCGATGAGCTTACCCGCAATCACACCGGAGATGGCGGCGCCCCCCCACTGCAGGGCCATGCAGATGGAGGTGATCACCGATGTATTGTCGGACGGGGCCAGGGCGATCATCTCCGAGGTCATGGCGATGGAGGAGGCAGCCTGGGCAGCTCCGAGGCCGAAGGTCAGCAGGCTGAAATAGGCCGTCATGGATACCGGGGAAATCCCCCGGAAGAGGGCCAGGGATAAAAACAGGAAATAAAGCCCGTGAACCGTCAGAAAAACGATTTTCGTTCCATACCTGTCCACCAGCCGGCCTCCCAAATAAAACCCGGCCATAGCCCCCAAAAAGAGCATGGTGCCCATGTGCACGATATTGTCGTCTGAAAAATGTAAGACGTGCTTCTCCAGCAGTCCCAGGGTGGCGGGCCAGGCCCCGGT
>JAKSBB010000634.1 GCA_022361315.1 Desulfobacterales bacterium | reverse complement strand
TTTTTCCGATTGCTGCAGGCGGCGTGGTCTGGCCCACAACCCCCACAAGGATAATAATGGTCAATATATAGGGCAGCATGGCCAGGATATCCCCCGGCACCGGCACGCCCTTTGAACCCAGATAGATTTCAAATCCCTTGGCAGCTCCGAAAAGCAGGCAGGCCATCAATGCCCCCTGGGGTTTCCATTTCCCGAAGATCATGGCAGCCAGGGCGATAAATCCATGGCCGGAGATCAGGGTGTTGGAGAACCGGGAGACCACGGCAATACTCATGGCGGCACCGCCAAGTCCTGCAAAGAAGCCGGACATCATCACCGCGCCGTATCGAATCCGTGTCACGCTGATACCCAGCGTATTTGCCGCTTCCGGATTTTCCCCCACGGCCTGGAGCCGCATGCCGATTTTTGTTTTATAGAGAACAAACCAGACCACAAACACCAGGAAGAGCGCGATATATACGGTGGCGAAACGGTTGAACACCAGGTCCATGAATCCGGAGGAGGGAAAGAGCTTGCCCTCGCCGAAGAGGAAATCCAGGGGCAGTGGTATCTTGTTTTGCACCGTGGTGGTCTGGGTGGCCCCGTCAAAGAGCATCCGGCTGATGAAAAGTGCCGCACCGGGCCCCAGGAAATTTATGGCAATACCGGAAACGATCTGCTCTGCGGAAAACGACACGCAGGCGATGGCATGGATCAGCCCCAAAAGCGCCCCGCCCAGAGCGGCGCAGAGCAGTCCCAGCCAGGGATCATTGAAAAAATAGGTGGCGGCGGCCCCGGCAAAGGCGCCGAAGTACATCATCCCTTCCAGTCCGATGTTGACCACGCCGGACCGCTCGGTGATCACCCCGCCCAGTGAGGTGAAGATCAACGGGGTGGCATACATAAGGGTGGTGCCGATAATAAAACCGATGTCCTGAATCCAAACGTCCATTATCCCTTCCTCCCTTTCCACTGGATCATCAGGCGAATCAACATGGGCATGGCAATAAACAGAATAATCGTGCCCACCACGATATTAATCACCTCCGTGGGGGCGCCCACGGCATCCTGAATCTTAGATCCACCGTATTTCAGGGCCCCGAATAAGAACCCGGCCAGCACAGATCCCGGCCCCGTATTATTGCCGATCAGGGACACCGCAATGCCGTCGAATCCATATCCCTCCATAGCGGCCAGTTTGGCGACCCTGTGGCTCACGGCCATGACCTGGATGGCCCCGGCAATACCGGCCAGGCCGCCGGCAATGCTCATGGAGGTCACCACACTTTTCTTCACGTTGATGCCGCCGTACTCGGCAGCATGGGGATTGTAGCCCACGGCCCGCAGTTCATACCCCAGGGTGGTCTTGTTCAGGACGTACCACATGAGAAAGGCGAGAACGATGGCAATGATGATCCCGATATTCACCGGGGATTTTAATATATCCCCCAATATTTTGTGAGACCGGATAAACTCGATACCGGCGGCGGAAATCTTCCATTGGCCGAACAAATCGATCCGGGCGGTTTCCTGAATCATATGGGTTTTCCCGGTGCCCATTTTGCCGAAGGAACTGAGGGTCACGGCCCAGTTGGACAGATAGAGGGAAATCCAGTTGAGCATGATGGTGGAAATTACCTCATGCACCCCGAACCTGGCCTTGATGTACCCGGCAACACCACCCCAGGCGGCCCCGGCAAAGGCGGCCAGCATGAGACACACCGGCACATGGATCAGCATGGGCAGATGAAAAAAATAGCCGGCTGCAGCCGCCGTCAGCGCCCCCACCACAAACTGCCCTTCCGCACCGATATTAAACAACCCGGTTCTCAGGGCAAAGGCCACGGAAAGCCCTGTGATGATCAGGGGGGTGGAGTAGATGACCACATAGGACATGTACTTGGGTTTGCCGAAGATACCGTTCAATATGGCGCCGTAAGCTTCTAAGGGATTGATCCCGGCGATCAGAAGTACCAGGGCACCCACCAGAAACCCCAGGATGACTGAGATGATGGTAAGCCCCACCGACCCTTTGAGGAATTTTTCCTTTAAAATTTCCCCGACTGTTTTTTT
>JAKSBB010000597.1 GCA_022361315.1 Desulfobacterales bacterium | reverse complement strand
GTTTTTTCATGGCTTCCAGAAAGAGGCTCTCCATGGTGCCCATGGATTTTGATGCCTGCTTGCCGGCAAATTGCTTCCAGTTATCCGGGTCTTTTTGATCCGGGGGAGCCAGGGTAATCCGCCGGTTGTCCTCATCCACATCCTGGACCAGTACCTGGGCGGTATCACCGGGCTTCAGCGCTTCATAGCTTGCCCCGGATTCAGACTGCCGGATATTGGACATGGGCATAAGGCCGGTCACTCCGGGCTCAAGGCGGATGAACAGGCCGAACCCTTCTTTTTTCTCAAGACGTCCCTCAACCACACTGCCGGGAATATACTTGGTACTGACGCCGGTCCAGGGGTCGCCCGCCGCATCTTTCATGCTCAGGGAAACCCGCTTGCTGTCCATATCAATGGCCTTGATCACCACCTGAATCGTCTCCCCCTGAGACACTTCGTCCTCGGGACGGAGCACCCGTTTCACATGGCTCATCTCGGAGATGTGTACAAGCCCGTCAACACCCGGCGCAATTTCAACAAAGGCACCGAAGTTGGCCAGGCGGACCACTTTACCGCTCACCTGGTCACCGGCCTTGAATGTACTTCCCATATTGTCCCACGGGTCTCCGGCAGTCTGTTTGACGGAAAGGGAAATCTTGGGATTGTCACTATCGGGCTTTTCGATTTTCAGAATTTTCACCGCAAGGATATCATCGGCACGGACCACTTCGTCCGGCTTCTCCACCCGGGACCAGCTCAGCTCGGAAATATGAACCATGCCCTCAACCCCCGGGGTCAGTTCAACAAAGGCCCCGTAGGACATCAGCTTGGTCACGCGCCCCTGGATCACGTCGCCTTCAGCCACAGTTTTCATGAAGGCCTCCCGCTGCTCCTTGATCTGTTCGGCAAGGAGTTCCCTGCGGGAAATAACAATATTGCGGCCCTTTTCTTCGAACCGGGTGATCAGAAAATGATGGGTCTGCCCCACGTAATCTTCCGGGGTTTCCACATACCTGACGTCCATCTGGCTCACCGGGCAGAACGCCCTTTTGCCGAGGATATCAACTGAAAATCCGCCTTTGATGGATTCCGTTACCTTACCTTCCACCGGCGTACGGCTGCGATAGGCATCTTCGATCATCGTGGCCATACCGGCGCCGGAAATGGCCTTGGACAGGATCACTTCACTCTCGCTCATGGAGACAACGTAAAGTTTGATTTTATCATTCACCGCAAAGGGGAACTCTCCGTTTTCATCAAGCAGTTCGGCCTTGTCCACAACGCCGTCGCTCTTTGTGCCCGTATCCACATATACGGAGGTTCTGCCGATGGAGATGATGGTTCCTTCAACCACGTCCCCCTGCTTGAGTTCCTTGTTGATGTCCGCATCATAGGACTCAAACAATTCCTCAAAACTCATCTCCTGGGCACCCTGGTCATCCATGTCTTTGAATTCGTCAGTCATTTTTCTTCTCCCGGGCTTATCAGATGCCCGCAATAATTATAAAACTGTTCCAGTGTCTACTATACGTTCAGCCTGCACCTGTAAAGTGAAAAGATGGGATTTTGCAAAAAGACTTTTGCATGTTTCCTACCAAAGTAGTAGAGTAATGGGATAAACAGAGTGTGTTTTAAAGGATTTTCAGTATTATGCCGATTTATAATACGTTAAATTGAGTAAAACGGCACCCTGAACCCAAGGAAGAGATATGACTGAACAGCCGCCATCCTCACCGCCTCCCCCCAGTGACCGGGACCCCATCCAGGACAAGGCCGATATTCTTGAGAGCAACCTGTTCAGGGAAATATCCAAACAAGACAACCCCGTCATCGTCAGGTTCCAGGTGGACCGGGAAACGTCTCCGGATCAAGTAATCGTAAAGGCCCTGGCCCAGCTCTTTCCCCGCATCAACCTGAAATCCCCGAAGATCACCCTGTTGATCCGGAAACTCCTGGTCAGAAAAATTCCGGACGGCGAAGAACTGAAAATCCAGAAACAACTCCTGAATCTCTCGGATATGGGGAATCCGGACCTGGCACACCTGGCTGTTTTTTTTCGTGTTCTGGTCACCCGGGAATTGCTGGCAGTTGAGATCAAAGGGGTCCCCCCTGTGCCCAGCCGTGACTCGGAGATAGGCAAGGCATTCTTTGACTATAAACGCTGCCCGGGTGTACTCAGTGACGACGGGAAAATCAATTTCCGGGAAATCAACAAATACCCCATCGTAAAAAAAGGGGCCAACCTATTCTTTATTACCCCTGAAGTTCAGGGAAAACCCGGGATTCAATACGACGGTAAGGTTATCCATGTCCCCCAGGCACTGCCCATGGACGTTGCCACAAGGGACGGGGTCGACATTGTCGAAAGCCAGAAAACCGGCGGGAAAAGCAGGGGCTATTTTTTGAGGGCCGCTAGAACCGGGGTGGTGATCTTAAGCCTGGCCAATGGAAAGATTAGGAAAATAGAAATCCGGGATGCACTGGACATCAAACGAATCGATTATTCCACCGGCAATATCGGCACCAACTTCATCTGCCCCATTAGCATGAAAATAGACACCATCTGCTCCGGTTTCAGCATCCGGGCCAGGGGCACCATTGAGGTGGGCGAACTGGAAGGGGGTACGGTGGAGACGGACAGCCATGCCAAAATAACCATGTCCCACCCGGACAGCCGGGTATCTGCACGGAAAGACGTCATTGCCCATCTAGCCAGACAATCCCGCCTGACGGCCCAGAAGGGCAGAATAACCTTAGTGGATGAAATGGTGGACACCCGGGCTGACGGTGTGGAATTTCAATTCGAAAAGCCCAGAGGCATCCTATCGGGGAGTGTCATCGATGCCGAGCGGATCAAGCTGAAAGGGGTGTATGTCTGTGGCGACAACACCATCCGGTTCGGCAGCCGGCTGTTTAACGAGAGAAAATCCCTGGTGGCGGACAGAAAAAAACTGGCGGAAGACAAACTGGAAAGAAAAGCCAGAGAAAAAGAGATGACCGAGGCCCTTCACGCCAACATCCGCCAGCTTTCCAAAATTCTGAAAACCAACCCACTGCTCCGGGATGACATGAAGAGTTTCATCCTTGCGGCCCAGACCATGGATTATAAGGTCATGCACAAGGATCTGGAGACCATAGCCCAGACCATGAATACCAAAGAGGTTATGGCCATTCAAAAACTACTGAAAAGCCTGAAAAAGATGCCGGAACTGGAAGAGATCGCCGAAGCCAAGGACAGGCATATCGCTGCCCGAATGGAAGAGATTGAAAAAGAAATGTCCCTGATGACCCTGGAAGTCGAAGGCTGGCTGAGACGGGCCGGGACCCTCAGGATATTCACACCGGACAAAGTGAAAGAGGATTCCGATACCCCCACCGTCTTTGTTGAATCCAAGAAAGAAACCGATACCCTGATCAAATACCAGGGACGATTCTCTCCCAAACACGGATTTCAGATTATCGAATTGTAACCCACGTCATCCCTTTAATTCCGCCAGGATCGTTTCTGCCAATGCCCGGTTGATGCCGGGAAGCTCGGACAGAGATTCAACGGTCTGCTGCTTTATCTTCTCCACCCCTTTGAACCGAGTCAGCAACAGGCGCCGTTTTTTAGGTCCGACGCCGGGGATGGTGTCCAGTACGGATTGCCCCGCCCTTTTCTCCCGCCGTTTGCGCTGGAAGGTAATGGCAAAACGATGGGCCTCATCCCGGACCTGTTCCAGCAGGAACAAGGCCTTCTGTGACTGGGCCGTATTCAGGGGATTTGACCGGCCGGGCAGATAAATCTTGTCGGCAATTTCCCCCTTGGCCTTATCCGTCTTTGCCAGGCCGGCCACTAAAAAATCATTTTCCAACCCCAGATCCTTTAACACGGCCACGGCCATCCCCAACTGGCCCTTACCGCCATCCACCACGAGTAAATCAGGCCGCGGTGTTTCCGCTTCTGAGTGGCGGAAGCGCCTGGACAATACATGGGTCATATAGGCGTAATCATCCTGGACTTCAATATCCCTGATGATGAACTTCCTGTATTGGGCTTTATCCGGTTTTCCATTGGTAAACACCACCATGGAAGCCACAGGATCCCCCCCCTGAAGGTTGGAGTTGTCGAAGCACTCGATGCGTTCCGGCAATTTCTCCATCTTCAGAAGATTGCGCAGCATGACCAGGGTGGCCTGCTCCTCTTCTTCCTTGAGCAGGATCTTTTCCAGTTCCTTTTCCCCGTTGACCACAGCCATTTCCGTCAACCGCCGCTTCTCTCCGCGGACCGGGTGGTGGAGATACACCCGTCGTTCTGCAGCCTCGGTCAGATCGGCCTCGATACCTTCCTGGTTTTCAATGGGACGGCTGATTAAAACATGCCCCGGAATTTCCCGGGTCTTTTTATAGTATTGCTCCAGAAATGCCCGTAATACCTCGTCCGGCTCCTTGAACCCCAGATCCGTGGGATAATGGGCTGTATCGATGAGCAGGCCGGAGCGGACCATCATCACCGTCACTACCGCCTTCTCTCGTTTCCAGGCCAGCCCCATCACATCCCTGTCCTTCTGATCCGGACAGACCACCACCTGCCGTTCCATCACCCGCTGGATGGCGAAGATGGTATCTCTGACCTGGGCGGCCTTCTCAAAGGCCTGGTCTGCCGCATGGGCCGTCATTTCCTTTTTAAGCTTTCGGATAACCTCCCCGGACCGGCCCCTCAGAAACAGGATGGCATCCTTCACCTGCCGTTTGTATACTTCCGGGTCCACATCAATGCAGCACAACCCCAGGCAGGCCTTGATCTGGTAGTTGAGACAGGGCCGGGACCGGTTCTTGAACTGGGAGTTCTTGCACTTCCTCAACTTGAAAATCTTCTGGATCTGCTTGACGGTCTGGTTGACGCTTCTGGAAGAAGAATAGGGGCCGAAGTAAAGCGCCTTATCGTTCTTTATCCGCCGCACCCGCTGGATGGAGGGGTAGGCCTCGTTCATATCGATGCGCAGCAGGGGATAATTTTTCCCGTCCTTGAGAATGACGTTATACTTAGGCGCATTCTCCTTGATCAGGTTGGATTCCAGTATGAAGGCTTCCTGATCGGACTGGGTGATGACCAGATCAAAATCCGCCACCAGCGCCAGCAGGGCGGCGGTTTTTATCTCGGTCTGCTCTTTTTTCACGAAATAGGAGGAGAGCCGCTTTTTCAGATCCTTTGCCTTACCCACGTAAAGGATCTTACCCTTTTTATCCTTCATCAGATAGACCCCGGGCAGGTGGGGGGCCTGATCGTATTTCTTCCGGATGGTCTCGTTGATCATGGCTGTCCCGTCTTCATTCCGGAAAGTTCCTGAATTTTATCCCGGTACAGGGCGGCCTGCTCGAATTCCAGGTTTTCAGCCGCCAGCTTCATCTTATACTCCAGGTCCCGGATCACCTCGTCCAGATCCAGCACCTCGCCCTCATAGGCGGCCAGTTCCTCGTTAACGGCAGATGCCGTATCCGATGCCGTGTCTTCGGACATGGAGTAGTCGAAGGCGTTGATCTTTTTGGTAATGGTAGCCGGTGTAATACCGTGGGCGGCGTTGTAGGCCTCCTGAATTTCCCGGCGGCGGCCGGTCTCTGCCAGGGCCTTCTTCATGGAACCCGTCTCTTTTTCCGCATACATAATGACCCGGCCGAAGGCGTTCCGGGCCGCCCGGCCGAATATCTGTATAAAGGATCTATACGACCTCAGGAATCCCTCCTTGTCGGCATCCAGAATCGCCACCAGGGAGACTTCGGGAATATCCAGACCCTCCCGGAGCAGGTTAATCCCGATGAGGATATCAAAGACCCCGCGCCTGAGATCCTGGATAATATCAATCCGCTCCACCGTACCGATGTCGGAGTGGAGATACTTCACCTTCAGACCGAGGTCCGCATAGTAATCCGTCAGGTCTTCAGCCATCCGCTTGGTCAGGGTGGTCACCAGCACCCGTTCGTCCGCCTCCACCCGCTTAACGATTTCCTCATAAAGATCGTCCACCTGGGTTTTGGCATCCCGGATCTCCACCCGGGGATCCAGAAGTCCGGTGGGCCGGACAATCTGCTCCGCCACCCGGTGTTGGGCTTTTTCCATCTCGTAATCCGCCGGGGTGGCTGAGACGTAAACTGTCTGGGGCGATCTGGCCTTGAATTCCTCAAACTTCAGGGGGCGATTGTCGATGGCCGACGGCAGGCGGAACCCATAACGCACCAGGGTCTCCTTCCGGGACCGATCCGCCTTGTACATGGCCCCCAGCTGCCCCACGGAAATATGGCTCTCATCGAAAAAGAGAAGGAAATCATCCTCAATATAATCCAGAAGGGTGGGCGGCGGCTCCCCCGGCGACCGGCCCGTCAGATGGCGGGAATAGTTCTCGATACCGTTGCAATAGCCGATCTCGTTTAGCATCTCGATGTCATACTGGGTCCGTTC
>JAKSBB010001184.1 GCA_022361315.1 Desulfobacterales bacterium | reverse complement strand
TGGCGATTTTATACGGTCATTTCGAACTGCTGGCAGACCCTGATCCGGCGGTAATGCACCTGTATTTTTTTGGGGCTTCCGGCGCCACCTGGTTTTTCGCCGGGATGTTCGGCCGCCTGTTCCTGAATACAAAAACCTATGCCCCGGTGTGTGATAAGATCCTCTTGGTCATAATTTTTATGAGTTTTGTGGTGGCCGGCACCGCCTTTTCGGGACAGACGTATCTGGCCCATAAGATTAACGCCTTTTTGGGCATGACCTGTCCGCCCATGGCTATTTTTTCCGCCCTGAGGGTCTGGCGGAAGGGGTTTGCGCCGGCCAAATATTTTTTCGGGGCCTGGCTGATTCTGGTGACCGGGATCATTCTCTACTCCATGGGGGGAACTCTCATCCCCAGAACCCCTGTAACAATTTACACCTTTGCCTTTGGTGCCGGTATTGAAGCCATCCTGCTTTCCCTTGCCCTGGCAGACCGGATCCGGCTGTTGCAAAAGGAAAAAGACGAATTGCGCCGGAGTGAAAGGCGATTCAGAAAAGAGGCCATTACGGATGAAATGACCGGGCTGTTCAACCGCCGGTATCTTCTGGAGACCCTGGGGCGTGAGATCCGGCGTGCCCAGACCGACCAGAATCCCCTGAGTCTGTTGATCCTGGACGTGGATAACTTCAAGCAGTTCAACGATACCTTTGGCCACCCCGAAGGGGACAAGGTGCTGAAAGCTTTGGCTGAAGTGTTGTTTCAACAGGTCCGGGAGAAGGACAGCCCCTGCCGTTACGGGGGGGAAGAATTTGTGGTGGTCCTGCCCCATACCGGACGTTCGGCGGCACTCGGCGTGGCTGAACGGATCAGGGAATCTTTTGCAGCACATGTCTTTCAGCCTGATGCTGACGGCACCGGATCGCAGAACATCACAGTTACCGTGAGCATTGGTCTGGCGGAACTGAGGGTGGGGGAAAACGGCCAGGAATTTATCCGGCGGGCGGATAAGGCGCTTTACAGTGCCAAAACCCAGGGGAAGAACCGGGTGGTCTGTGACTGAAAAACTCAAACATACACACCAGGAGATTCGGTTCTGCAGGGCCGGGGACGGTGTCCGTCTGGCCTATGCCGTAACAGGTAGCGGGCCGGCACTGATTAAGGCATCCAACTGGCTCAGCCATCTTGAATATGAGTGGGACAGTCCGGTGTGGCGGCATTGGTACCGCACCCTGTCTTCGCACTTTACCCTGATCCGCTACGATCAGCGGGGGTGTGGGCTGTCGGACCGCGAACCCCGGGATATCTCCCTGGAGGCCTGGGTGTCGGATCTGAATGCGGTTGCAGAAGCAGCCGGTGCCGATCGCTTTCATCTGCTGGGAATTTCACAGGGCGGTGCCGTGGCTGCCGCCTTTGCCTCTGCGTTTCCGGAAAAGGTCCGCCGTCTTGTGATTTACGGCGGATACCTGCGGGGACGGCAGCACCGGGAAACTTCCCCCCGGCATCGGGAAGAAACCCGGGTGCTCCGCAGCCTGATACGAACGGGGTGGGACAGTGAAAATCCCGCATTTCGCCAAGTATTTACCACCCTTTTTCTTCCCGATGGCAGCCCGGATCAGATTGCCTCTCTGAATCGTCTTCACAAGGCGTCTACCTCTGCAGACATTGCGGAACGGATTGTCGCCTGCTTTGACGGAATCGATGTGCGCAGACCGGCTGATAAAATTTCGGTTCCGGCTTTTGTATGTCACGCAAGGGAAGATGCGCGGGTCCCGTTTGAAGAGGGGCGATTCGCTGCAGCCACAATCCCCGGGGCAAAACTGTTGCCCCTGGAAAGCCGGAATCATATTCTGCAGGAAGCGGAACCGGCCTGGGACACGTTTTTGGCAGAACTTCTTGGCTTTTGCCTGCCCGTAGAAAAGGAGACTGCGAATGTGCCTTTTCCCGGGCTGACGGCGAGGGAACGGGACGTGCTTGATCTGATCGCCGGGGGATTGCCCAACGAAACGATCGCCGAACGCCTGTGCATCAGTCCCAAAACCGTTCGAAACCATATCACTCGTATCTTCGGTAAACTCTCCGTTGAAAGCCGGGCACAGGCAATTGTAAAGGCCAGGGATGCCGGTATGGGAAAGGAACCCTCTCTTTAGGGCCTGACTCCCCCATCTGTACCATTTGGGTTCACTTTTCGACTTAATTCAGTCTCCAATTTGGGGCATGGGCCTCAATACAAAACCGCTTTGGTCAGATATCCTGTGGTGTATTATGTATACAAAGCCACATGTAAAGAAGGTGTCCACGCGTTTGATAAGATCCCCCTATGCCGCCCTGATTTTTGCCGCCCTGTTCTGGGCGGGGAACTTCATTGCGGGGAGGGCCCTGAGGGATGATGTACCGCCGGTGGCCTTGAACTTCTGGCGATGGCTGCTGGCACTGGCTGTTTTATTTCCCTTTGCCGTGAAGGAGTTGCGGCAGACGGTTCCGGTGATCCGGGCGCACTGGAAATTGATCCTTTGCCTC
>JAKSBB010000731.1 GCA_022361315.1 Desulfobacterales bacterium | reverse complement strand
TGCACCCTGGCCTTAACGATGGGCGGATGAAAGGGTTTTGTGATGTAGTCCACGGCCCCCAGCCGAAAGCCCTTGGTTTCATCCATGACTTCGGATATGGCGGTGACAAAAATCACCGGTATATGGCGGGTATCGTCATTGTCCTTCAGTCTGCGGCACACCTCATATCCGTCAATGCCGGGCATGAGAATATCCAGGAGAATCAGGTCCGGCAAATGGGCCCCGGACTGGAGCATTTCCAGGGCCCGCTCACCGCTGGTGGCCGCCTGGAGTTTGTACGTATCCTTCAGGGTTTCCATCAGGATACGGATATTATCGTGGGTATCATCCACGATCATGATGGTATATAAATCATCTCTGGTTGTCATTACAGGGTCTCCTCCTTACCGGAAACGGCTTTGGAAAGTTCGGCAAGTGTTTTGGCCGACGACAGGGTATCAAAGGTCTCCACCTGAGTTTTTAAATCGGAAAACAGAGCACCGAACTCACCGTTTTCCAACACACCTGCCAGGTCTTTCAAAATCTCCATGGCGGTAATATAATCGGCTTCCAGCACTTCTTCAAGGGCAGCAAGCTTTGATGCAACATCAGCCGGATCCATTTGAGGCACGGTATCGTCTAAAGGTTCGGGCAGGTCTTCATCCAGTTCAGCAAGTCCGGAAATCACCGTCTCAAGTCTGGCTTTGAACCCGTTGAGCAACGGGGGCAACTCCTGGGTCTGCTGCTGAAGAATACCGGTCTCTAAGTCCACAGATGCCTTGTACAGCTCATTGGCACCCAGATTTCCGGCCAGTCCCTTGATCGTATGGATGGTCCGCCCGGCGGTCTCATGGTCCATTGCCCCCAGTTCTTTGGCAAGCACCTTGCCGGCATCTGTGTATTTTTCTCTGAAATTGATCAGCAATTCTTTGTAAAGGGACCTGTTCTGTCCCACCCGTAGGAGTCCTGTTTCCATGTCGATCCCCGGCAATGAATCCGGCAGGCAGGTTTCATCTATGCACTCCGGTGCGGAAGATTCCTGAACAGCCGGTTCCTGTCCGGGATCCCGGGGTGAAATCCACTTGACAAGTTTTGCATAGAGGTTGGCGGGGTCAATGGGCTTGGGAATATAATCATCCATACCGGCCTGAAGGCATTTTTCCCGCTCTCCCACCATGGCGTGGGCCGTCATGGCCACAATGGGAGAAGAAAATGCGCTGTCTCTAAGGGCCTGGGTGGCCTCATACCCGTCCATACCCGGCATCTGGATATCCATCAACACAATGTCAAAGGCACGCTTCTCCGCCATTTTCACGCATTCATGACCATTGCCGGCAACAAAGACATTGACCCGGGCCTGCTTAAGGAGCTCTGTGGCCACTTTCTGGTTGATCTCATTGTCTTCCACCAGAAGCACATCAGCACCGGCAACCCCGGCCAGGGTCTCGACATCTACCCTGGACGCCTCCAACGCCGCTTCCCCGGATTCCGAGGAACCGCCGAATACATCCATCATAACATCGAAGAGCATGGAGGCATTAACCGGCTTAATGAGAAAACCGTCGGCCCCGACATTCTTTGCCTTTTCCATGATTTCCTGCCGGCCGTAAGCGGTCACCAGAACCACCGCAGGTTTATTTTTCGCCAGCGCCACATCCCGGTTGATTTCCACCGTGGCTTCGATGCCGTCCATTCCCGGCATTTTCCAGTCCATCAGGACAAGGTCATAGGGTTTGCCGGACTCTACGCCTGCCCGGAGTTCCGAAATGGCCTCTCCGGCGGATGCGGCCTGGGCCACATGGGTATAGGTGGACAGCATATCTTCAAATATGGCCCGGGAGGTGGGGTTATCATCCACCACCAGCACCTTGAGCCGTGTGAGATCATCTGGCAGTTTTCTGTAGGTTTCTATTGCATCTTCCTGTACTCCGAGCCTTACAGTAAAGGTAAAGGTGCTACCCCTGCCCTTTTCACTTTCCACCCAAATCTCACCCTTCATCAGTTCAACCAGCCGTTTGCAGATGGTCAGGCCGAGACCTGTCCCCCCGTATTTCCGGGTGGTGGAGGTGTCCGCCTGGGTAAACCGCTGGAACAACCGGTCCTGCTCTTCCCGGGACAGACCGATGCCGGTGTCCTGTACTGAGAACTCAAGGGTTATTTGGTTGGTGTGGTCGGCAAGGCCGTCATCCACCACTTTGATGCCCAGTACAATTTCACCGATGTCCGTAAACTTTACCGCATTGGTGCACAGATTGGTCAGCACCTGGCCCAGACGCAGGGCATCTCCCACAAGAAAATTGGGCACCTCTTTTTCCCGGGAGATTAAAAACTCAATTTCCTTCTCATTGGCCTTCAGACTGACGGAACTGGACAGCGTGTTCAGCACCTCATCCAGGGAAAACCCCTCGTATTCCATCTTCAGTTTACCCGCCTCAATCTTTGAAAAGTCCAGGATATCATTGATGATTCTAAGCAGGGAATGAGAGGCCGTTTCAATATTTTTCAAAAAGTCATACTGCTTGGGTGTCAATTTGGTATTCAGGGCCAGATAGGTCAGGCCGATGATGGCGTTCATGGGGGTGCGGATCTCATGACTCATATTGGCCAGGAAATCACTTTTGGTCTGGGTGGCGGCCTCTGCAGCCTCTTTCTCGATTCTCAGCTTTTCCACCCGCTTTCGTTCCGAGATATCCTCCACGATGCCTTCAAAGTACTGGACATCGCCCTGTTCATTCCTCACCAGATGTGATGTGATGGATACGTCTATGATCTCATCGGACCTGGTTTGAAACCGGGTTTCAAACCCTTTGACTTCCCCCTTCTCCATAAGAGCGGATTTAAACCGGTTTCTGTCCTCGGCATCCACGTAGACCGTATCTTCAATGGAATCGTTCTCCCGGATGGCTTCTTGAATGGAATTGTACCCCAGCATTTTAGCGAAGGCATGGTTCAGGGTGAGAATATGACCATCCGGGGTGGTTTGGAATATACCGCCCGGTGCATTCTCAAATATGCTTCTGTACTTTTTCTCGGCAATCTGAATCTCTTCTATTTTCTGCCGCACGGCATCCCGCATTCGTTCAAAACTCCGGGCCAGGCTGCCCAGTTCGTCCCGCCCTCCGACCCGTATCTCCTGGTTCAGGTTTCCCCGGGCGATGTCCGAGGCAGCTTCGGTGAGTTCAAGGATCGGCCGGGTAAACCGTGTAACGGCAAACCAGCTGATAAAAACCATCCCCAGCACAATGGCTGCGGAAATCATTGCCAGTACAGTGATTGTCTCATTAATCTTGGTATAGGTTGCGGCGTGGGGAATATTCACAGAGACATAGCCCACCGTATGGTTTCGATAGATCAGGGGCATGAGCAGGCTGTCATATTTGCGTGACTTCAGGTCTGTGAGTTCAAGAATGGCATCATCACTGAAAGCCGCTGTTTTCGTATCCAGATCAGGCATGGGGGTAGTCCCTGCGCCGAAGGTTCCGTTGGCGTCGTACAGCCCGTAATTTACCCCCATCTCCTCGCCCATGGCCTTCAGATTGACCCCCATCCGCTTTTCAAAAACAAAAGAGCCGATATGGGAGGGCTTTCCCAATCCTGTGGCGTCAACCACATATTCGGATTCCATGGTCAGGAAAAGTTCCCCGTCCTTGATAATGAGGGCGTAGGGTTTGGATGGGCTGAACACGGCCGGAAACCGTCCGGGATCTTCAATGACTTTTCTGCCGAAGGACAAGCGCTGGTGGTGGGTGCTGTCCTCAACCTGCACAAGACTGCCCAGGTCCCTGGTATAGTAAAGGGCCAATTGCTCTTCACCGGTGAACCGCGGTGCATAGTAAAATGCAAACCCGTCCAGAATACCGCTTTTGATCAGCAGTTCCTCATAGGTGCCGAAGGTACCGGCAAAAGAGAGCCCGATTTCAAGGTCCCAACCCATCTGGACGGTTTGAAGGGTCTGGATGGCCAGGGCCTTTTCCCCCATAAAAGTCGTGAACTGGCTGTCCACGGCCGCCGGTATGGAGTCAAAATTCCGCTGAAAACTGATTAATCCCGTGTGAAGGATCCGCTGGTTATCGCGACGGGTCTGATGAATGCTTAACAGGGAAAAGCCGATGGCTGAGATCACGGAAGTTAAAACAACAATGGCAATGGTGTAGAGAACGGATTTGGTACGAATGGAATGGGTCATGATTGAATATTCCTGTCCCGGAAATCAGATATCCGGGACAGGATCCTGTTGTGTCTTAGAGGGATGACGAATGTCATGGTAACGGTGTCGAATCATCGCGGATAGGCGTTGGGCAGT
>JAKSBB010000030.1 GCA_022361315.1 Desulfobacterales bacterium | reverse complement strand
TTACATGATCTGCGATCACATCTTCAAGCAGTAGTTTTCCTTCGCCTGCGGTGCAGATGTTAAACCGCATGGATTCCGGCAGATCCCGGGTCCGCACCGTATCCTCATCCACATTCACCACCAGCCGCTGAACCAGGTTTTCAAGCTCCCGGACATTGCCGGGCCAGGCATAGGATTTCAGGGCCGTCAGCACATTGTCGGAGAATGCAGGGATGGGGCAGTTCATCTCTTTGGCATATTTCCGGGCAAAGTAATTTACCAGGGCCAGGATATCTTCCCCCCGGTCGCTGAGTACCGGCACAGCCACATCAATGACGTTGAGGCGGTAATACAGGTCTTCCCGGAATGCCCCGCTTTTCACCAGGCCCAGCAGATCCTTGTGGGTGGCGGCGATGATCCGGGTATTCACATGCTGGATCCGGTCCGATCCCACAGGACGTATCTCTTTGTTCTGCAGCACCCGGAGTAGTTTGCTCTGCATGTTGAGGCTGGCGTCGCCGATTTCATCCAGAAACAGGGTACCGCCGTCAGCGATCTGGAAGAACCCGTTCCGGTTTTCCTTAGCACCGGTAAAGGCCCCTTTCATGTGGCCGAACAATTCGCTTTCCAGAAGGGTGTCCGGTATGGCCGTGCAGTTGACGGGCACAAAAGGTGCCCGCCGCCGTTTGCTGTTGTAGTGGATGGCCCGGGCCACCATTTCCTTGCCGGTGCCGCTGTCCCCGTCGATCAAGACGGTGGCCTCCGTGGTGGCGGCCTTTTCAATCCGGTGGAAGACGTGCTGCATTTTTTCGGATTCACCGATGATACCGAAGGTTTTGGCCGGATTTTCTTCTGCCGCCACCCTGCGCCGGTTCCCCAGTTTTTCCACCATTCTCCGGACGGCGTCCAGAAGCTCCTTGTCCGTGAAGGGCTTGACCAGGTAATCGTCCGCCCCGTCTTTGATGGCCTGGACCGCATCTTCAATATCCGGATGGCCCGTGATCATGATGATTTCCATATCCGCGCAATTGTCCCGGATATGCTTGATGAGTTCCAGCCCGTTCTGTTTGGGCATTTTAAAATCGGTGATCACGATATCGATGGTGCTTTCATTCAGGAACCGTACGGCATCCCGGACGCTGCTGCATACATAGGCGTCAAATCCCGATGCGATGAGGTTTCGCTGGATCACTTCAAGGGTGGAGGTGGAGTCGTCCACCACCAAAACCTTGAATACTCTGTCTGTTTTACCGGGCATCATTTCTCCCTTCAACCGGCGCGGCTGAGAACGTCACCGTAAAACAGGTGCCTTCTCCCTCCCGGCTGGTGACATCCATATCTGCGTTGTGGGCCTTGATGATTCCGTGCACAACGGAAAGCCCGAGTCCTGTCCCCTCTTCAAGGGCCTTGGTGGTAAAAAACGGGTCAAAGCACTTTGACAGCGTTTCCTCCGTCATCCCGGCCCCATTGTCTTCTACCTTCAGGGTGAGCCTGTTGCAAGCGTTAGCCTGCGCGGTGGTAATGGTGATTTCCCCGTTGCCGCCGGGCATGGCCTGAACGGCATTCACCACTAAATTCACCACCACCTGCCGTAGCTGGGCGGTATCTCCCAGCAGGGCCGGGAGGTCGTCATCCAGGCGGCAGGTGATCCGGATATTGTTTTTTCCGCAGAGCGGTTCCGTAAAGTAGAGGCTTTCACGAATCACCTCGTTGAGATCCACCCGGTCGGGTTTCGGCGGCACCTGCCGGCTGAAAAGCATGACTTTTTTGACCACTTCCCGGGCATGGAGGGACATGCGGATGATGTTGTCCAGGTCCTGGTACACCTGTTCGGGCAGATCCTGCTGTTTGGCCGACAACTGGGCATACCCCAGGATATTGTTCAGGGGACCGTTGATTTCATGGGCGATGCCTGCGGCCAGCTGGCCCACGGTGGCCAGGCGGTCCACATGGTGTAGCTGCTGCTTGAGTTCGATATAATCGGTGACATCAATACCGGAGCCCAGGACAAGGGATGTTTCCGCATCATCACCCTCCACCGGTGTCATCTTCCACTCGATGTAGAGCTTGTCTGCGTATCGGGTCAGCATCTGTTTGGGCAGATCCGCTTTGTGTGCGGGGGGCTGTGAACAGGGCGTGTCCTGTTCATAGCCCTGCTTGTCCACCGGAATGAATATCTCGGTCAGCTTTTGGCCGGTGAATCCCGCAGCCGTGTCCTCGGGGATGGCTTCGATAAAACTGTTGAACCCCATAATGACCCCGTCGTTATCCAGAGTGACGAGGCAGCCGAAACTCAACTGAACGGCGGTCTGGTAGAAGGATTGATTCATGATCTTCTTCAGGTGTCTCCCGTGTCCTTTTCTTCCGTATCTGGCTCAGCCTTCTCCGTTTGCATGCGGATGTTAAAGCTTGAGTCTATATCAGATTTGAATTTATTGTAATACCTGTTTACCATGGCCCTGTTGGTGGTGACCATGTCCAGTTGCCGGGTATGGATGCTCATATAGCCGATGATTTTCAGGCGGCCGGTCATATAATCTGCGTCAAATCCTTTGATCCGGGCGTTCAGATGGTCCTCTTTAATGGTAATCCTGAATCCGTATCCTGCCAGGACATCCCCGATCATTTTCACCCGTTTCAGACGCCGGTTTTGGTCCGCCGCCCCACCCTGGAAGCGAAAGCTGATGTAGTTCTCCGAATCCCTTGCCCCCACATAGGCCTCCAGAGTGGTAAAGTGGAACCCCAGCCGTGAGTTCAGGCAACAATAGTGTTTTGAAATCATGAAGTAGTTGCGCTGGGAATACCGGGTTCTGACACCCGTGTTCAGGGCCGGATTGGCGGTGGCCCTGAACATGACGGACATCATGCCTTTTCCGTCCATGGGTGGCGGACCTTCCCAGGGTACGGCCACGATCCCCTCCCACACGGCCAGCATGGGAATGGAACAAATATCCCGCAGATGGATATATTTGCCTGTCACGGCGCCCCTGAATCCGTCGTCCAGGTTCATCACCCACCATTGCATGGGTACCTTGTCGTGCAATTGCTTGGACGCCACCTCGTCAAAACCGTGGGTTTTACCATAGCTGAACATTTCCGCCACCGACTTTTCATGGATAAACCGGGTGATATCGTGAAGGGTCCGGCAGTTTTTCGGCACAAACCCGGGTGAATCCGGATCCAGCAGGTTCAGGGGCAGGATATGCCGGGAAATCTCCGTCAATGTCCTGTGCACCGGGCTGTCCGCCATGAGATTTTTATCCGGCCCCTGGCTTTTAAGAAGGCTGTCCACCTGTCCCGGATAAATCCGGCAGTTGTCGGCATCCACGGTGATCCGGGTGTCGGGGGGGAGCGTACCGCAGGCATCTTCAATGCCGAAGACAGCCGGTACGCCGAACTCCCTGGCCACATTGGCCAGGTGGCCGGCAAAGCTGCCCTTTTCAGTAACCAGGGCAGATGCCCTGCCCAGCAGGGGGGCCCATTTGGGCAGGGCCC
>JAKSBB010000346.1 GCA_022361315.1 Desulfobacterales bacterium | reverse complement strand
GGCCCCCCTGATGTCCGAAGGCGGTGCCATCGTCAATGTCTCTTCGGTGAATGCCGTCCGTCCGGGATTTTTCCAGGGTATTTATTCCGCCACCAAGGCCGCCCTGGTGAACATGACCCAGTCCCTGGCCAGGGAACTGGCCCCCCGGGGTATCCGGGTGAACGCGTTGCTGCCGGGCCTCACCGATACCAAGTTTGCCTCTGCCATCATCAGCTCGGATGAAATCTGCCAGCATGCACTGGCGCAGATCCCCATGGGGCGGTATGCCCAGCCTGAGGAAATGGCCGGAGCGATTCTTTACCTGGTATCCGATGCATCCTCATATACTACGGGAAGTTGTCTTACAGTCGATGGCGGTATGCTGATATAAAATGATCTGATACAACAAGGAGGTCCCATGGCACAACTCATCGCAGACAGCCGGGACGGGGAGTTCATTCTTTACGATCTGCTCGGGGCGGATAAACTGACCGCACACGAAAAGTACGCGGACTTTTCAAAGAAAAGTTTTGATCTGATGATCGCCGAGGCCAGGAAGCTGGCCCTCAAAGAGGTGCTGCCCACCCTGGCCGAAGGGGACAGAACGGGCGTTCGTTTCGACCAAGGAAAGGTAACTGTCCCCGAGGGCTTTCATCGGGCCAGGGAAGCGGTGATGGAAGCCGGCTTCACCTCGGTTATTGAAGACCCGGACTGGGGCGGGCAGGGGCTTCCCTACCAGATCGCATTTGCCATTATGGAGTATGTGGTGGGGGCCAACTATGCCCTGAGCGGCTACACCCACATGGGGCACGGCACCGGGAAGATGATTGAGTTGTACGGTACGGAGGATTTGAAACAGCTGTTTCTTGAAAAGCTGTATACAGCGGAGTGGGGCGGCACCATGCTGCTCACCGAGCCGGAGGCGGGATCAGACGTGGGGGCGCTCACCACCACGGCAAAAAAGAACGATGACGGTACCTGGTCCATCTCCGGCAACAAGATCTTCATCACTGCCGGTGAGCATGACATGACGGAGAACATCGTCCATCCGGTGCTTGCCCGGATCGAAGGGGCGCCGGCTGGTTCAAAGGGGATCTCTATCTTCATCGTCCCCAAGATATGGGTGAACGAAGACGGCAGTCTGGGGGAGGCCAACGATGTGGTCTGCACCGGTACCGAAGAGAAGATGGGCCTGCACGGCTCCGCCACCTGTTCCATGGCTTTGGGCGGCAAAGGGCAGTGCCGGGGCTTTCTCCTGGGAGAGGAAAACCGGGGTCTTGAGATCATGTTCCATATGATGAATGAGGCCCGGCTCAACGTGGGCTTTCAGGGGAGCAGTGCGGCCTCTCTGGCATATCTCTATGCCCTGGATTACGCCAGAAGCCGGAAACAGGGCAAGCGGCTGATCGATATCAAAAATCCGGACGCCCCGTCTGTCCTAATCATCGACCATCCCGATGTCCGCCGGATGATGACCTGGATGAAGGCCCATGTGGACGGGATGCGGACCCTGATTTTCTATGTGGCCAGCCTCTTTGACACCCAGGCAGTTTCCGAAGATCCAAAAGAAGTCGAACGGGCATCGGACCTGATTGAACTGCTCACCCCGGTGGTGAAGGCCTATTGCGCCGAGCGGGGTTTTGAGGTCTGTGTCCAGGCCGTCCAGACCTTCGGTGGCTATGGCTATACCCGGGAGTATCCGGTGGAGCAATTGCTCCGGGATGCCAAGATTGCCTCCATTTACGAGGGTACGGACGGTATCCAGGCCATGGACCTGCTGGGCCGGAAACTGGGAATGAAAAAGGGAATGGTTTTCGCCGCCCTGATGGAAGAGATGGGCACCACCCTTTCCCAGGCCAGGGATTTTGAGGGACTACACCCCTTGGCCGATGCTCTGGATAAAGCGGTTCAGGAACTGGGTGCCACCGCCATGGATCTGGGGATGACCGCCATGTCCGAACGTTTCGAAACTGCCTTTGCCCATGCCAGCCCCTTCTTGGAAATCTCCGGTGATGTGGTAATGGGATGGCTTCATCTCCGGCGGGCCGTGACTGCTGAGCAGAAGCTGGCTGCGGCCAAAAAGAAAAAGGATCAGGTTTTTTACGGCGGCATCGTCACCTGTGCCCGGTTTTTTATTGATACGGTGCTGCCGGTGACCCTGGGGAAAATGGCTTCCGTACGAGGTCTGTCATCTGCAGCCCTGGATATGGAAGACAAAGCATTCGGATAATCATCCGGAATGAAAAAGGAAAATTTCATGAGCATAAAAAATGTAACCATTCTCGGTGCCGGCACCATGGGCCTGCAGATCGGTATCCAATGTGCCGCTACCGGGTTCAACGTAACCATTTACGACCCTTACAAATCCGCACTGGAAGCGGCCGAAGGACGCATGGAAAAACTGGCCGGCCGGCTGGCCGGGGCCAACCGGATATCACAGGAGCAGGCCACAGCTGCCCTGACCCGGATACGGTTTACCGCAGATGAGGAAGATGCGGGCAGGGATGCGGATTTTATCAATGAATCCGTGCCTGAAGACCCGAAGGTCAAAGCCCGTGTGTTTGGCCGTTTTAATGAAATCTGCCCGGCCCATACGATTTTTACCACCAATACCTCCACCCTGATCCCTTCCATGATCGCGGAGGCCACCGGGCGGCCGGACCGCTTCGCCGCCTTTCATTTCCACGACTGCATGG
>JAKSBB010000601.1 GCA_022361315.1 Desulfobacterales bacterium | reverse complement strand
AGCTAGGAGAGGTATGCCCATGAATTCCGAAAATCCCCGTGAAAACGCCTGTAATGAATCAGACCTGGTTCTGAATTATCTCGGTGCCCTGTCACCTGTTGACGGCACCCCGCCTTCCGAATCCCTTGTCCGGGAACGGATCATGTCCCTCCTGTCCGAGGACATAAAAGCAGGCCGCCTCTCCGGCCTGGTCCGAAGCATGATCATCCTCACCGGGGCGGACCGGTTCCTGCCGCCCCAATACGCCAAATTCCAGAAGGTGGTGACCGAGGGAGCGATTTATTTCATCAGCCGCCTGCCCCGGGAACGCATCTGTGAAAAAATAGCGGACCAGCTTCTATTGCCCCAGGATGCCTCCCCCGGAGAGCGGATCTGCCTGCTGGTAAAGGATATGCCCACCCTCCATAAGCTGAGCCAGATCATTGGCCGGAGCCCCGGGATAGATGCCGAATTCAAGCAGGCGCTGGTTAACCTGGAAGACAACGTCTCCACCGTTTCCTTTAACGATATACAGACTGCATTTTTAGATGAAATGCCCAAAGAAAAGGATCACGCAGGGAACTGGCAGCTCGGAGATTCCATCCTTGCCGAAGCCAGTGTCTGTGCCGTGGTACCCGGCGTCTATTCGGAAAAAGAGACCCGGGGATGGCCCGGCCGCGTATTGTCCCTGGCCCGGCGGAAGAAGACGGACAAGCCCCTGGTGTTCAAAATGGTCAAACCTGCCATTAAAGCCAATATGGCATCTGAGCTGGCCCTGTGGGGAAGGCTCGGAGATTTTCTGGATGACAACAAACACCAGTGGGGGCTGGGGGATTTCCAGTTCAAAGGCACCATTGACCAGGTGAGCTGGTTGCTTCGGAATGAAATCGACCTGGAACTGGAACAGCAGAATCTGGATGCGGCAGCGGACTATTACCAGGAGACGCCGGAAGCAGCTATTCCGGAGACCCTGGCCTCGTCCACCCCGGATATGACTGTTATGACCCGTCTTGACGGCCGGAAAATCACCGATGTTCAGCATCTTTCCCGGAAGAAACGACGCGCCCTTGCCCGGGCCGTGGCAAAACTCTGCATATTGAATCCCATTATCGACCTGGAAGAGGAAAGCCTTTTTCACGGTGATCCCCACGCCGGTAACATTGCCTATGAATTCAAAGGCGGTAAACCGAAGATCATCTTTTACGACTGGGCCATGACCGGACGGCTGAAACGTCTGGAACGCCTGGCGGTGATGATGATGATTTCCGGCCTGGTGGCCGGGAATGAAACACTGATATATTACGCCGCCGATATCATGGCCGGCGGCACCATTTCAAAGAATAAAAAAACCGCCAAAGCGGTAAGAAAAATCATCGGCCGGGTACTGTCGGAAAGAGAAAACCGTCTGTCCGGCGTACTCGGTGCAGTGGAAAATCTTATCGAACAGCTCATGTACCAGGGCATCGTGTTTTCACCTGATCTGCTGGTATTTGAAAAAGCACTGGTAACCCTGAAGGGGGTATTGGCGGATGTGGACCCGGACTTTGACCGGGATGCCTATATTGTTTTCGCTGCGGTCCGGCGGCTGGTGGCGGATCTGGCCAGTTTCAGGATTCAGTCCTTGATCTTAAAGGAACTGTGGGCCCTCTACAAACACAGCCTCTCCGTCTTTATGGATATCCAGAGATCCCTGCTCCGGCTGGCCGTGGACATGGCCATTGTGTATGGCCCCGGCCGCATACTGGTATAAGTCCCGGGGTTATTCCGTGACCTTGTCCAGCAGCCGGTTGATGCCCCGGACATAGTCCAGGTTCATACACGGCTTTGACAAATGGTCAATGAAGGGATCTTTCTGCCGCAACGCTTTGATGGAAGCCAGAAACTCCACATTCCCCGAAATAAATATGACCGGTGTTTCCGTATCTGTCTGCCGGATGTGTCGGTACACATCCATACCGTTGATATCCCCGGGCAGCATATAATCCAAGCTGATGACGTCATAGTGTTTGGCCTCGGCCATCTCCATTGCCATTTTTCCGTTGATGGCAATGTCCACCCGGTGACGGCAGGGATCGCTGCTCAGTATTTTAGACTGAATTTCCGCAATGGCAGGCTCGTCTTCCACCAGCAGGATATCCTTTTCACTGTGAGAGGTTTCCGACTGGATCTGCTCGACTTCACCGACTTCCAGCTCCTTTTTGATCTCCGGCAGCAGGATGCGGATAGATGTCCCCTCCCCGACTTTGGATGCGATGGCAATCTCTCCCCGGTGCTGGTCAATGTATTT
>JAKSBB010001165.1 GCA_022361315.1 Desulfobacterales bacterium | reverse complement strand
GGGATTAAACATGGCGGTGGTGGTGGTCACCAGGACGGATTTTCCCATTTCGGCGGCTTCCCGGGCCAGGGTGAATATGAGGCTGGTTTTACCGCCGCCGCCGACAACGGATACAATACGTCTGGAAGTCAGGGGAATGGTTTCTGATAATTTCATCCGTCCTCTCCTTTGCAGAGACGTTCGTATTCTTCAGGGGTGTCGATGTCCAGGCGGACGGCTTCCGTATTCACCGGGACCTCCACAACGGCATCGGGAAATTTGTTGAAAATCTGTTTCCCGCCGCTGTCCCTGTTGTTGCTGCCGGGCAGGCGGGAGAGCTCGCCGAAAAATCTTCGGGGAAAAAATACCGGGTTACCGCGTTTATTCCTGAATGTGGGAATGATGATCCGGTCCGGTGTCCGTATGACCTGATCAATCAGGGTGTTGAGCAGTGACGCATCCACCAGAGGCTGGTCCCCAAGAAGAAAGAACGCACCGGTTGTACCGGGGGATATCCGTTCCAGGTGTCCAATCCCGGCGGCAATGGAAGAGGCCATGCCCGATTCCCAGGCGCTGTTGAAGATGACGTCGGCCGGTGGCTTAGGCAATGCCTTTAGAATTTTATCCTGTCCGCAGCCCAGTACGAGAATCAGGGGGGATAATTCCGATGCGGCGGCATGGTCAAGGGTGTGGGAGAGGATGGGTTTGCCCTGATAGGGCAGCAGTTGTTTCAGCCGGCCCATTCGGGAGGCCTTACCCGCCGCCAGGATAATGCCGGCGAATCGGCCATTGTTCTTTAAGGATGCCTTTTCAGCGGTTGAATCTGTCAAGGATGACCTCCAGTACCGCCCCCCCCAATGACCTGGCCTTGTCCGACACCGTCCCGCAAAAACGAACGTCATTCCTGGGATCCACATCACCGATTTTTCTTCCGGCAGTGACTGGTAATCCGTTCCGGATCAGTCCCCGGATAACGCCGGTGATGCCGGACCGCACAGGGTTTTCGTCAACATGTCCCAGAATCTGTCC
>JAKSBB010001086.1 GCA_022361315.1 Desulfobacterales bacterium | reverse complement strand
GTCATGGATCACCACCTCCGCATAGGGGCTGAGCAGGGTGGCAATGCCGTCTGCCACCGGGATGAATTGATCTAATATGCTTTTGTCCATAGCGTTCCTCAGTATCAATGGGATGGGTTGGACTAAATTAATTGCAGGAGACTAAAAAGTCAACAAAAGACTCTTAAGTCTATCCTTTGAGATGGAGAAGGTGTCTGCGTGTCTACAGATTTGTCCTTTTTGGCACATTATTGGTCATATCTGACCCTTTAACTATCAAATCCTAAGTTCTATACTAAGGGGACTTTCGAGACGAAACGGATATCCGGTCATTAAACCCATCCGAATTTAAGGAGCATCAGATGAAAACGAAGATCACCCAATTGTTTGGCATTGCACATCCGATTATCCAAGGGGGCATGCACTACGTGGCATTCGCGGAGCTTGCCGCTGCCGTATCCAATGCAGGAGGGCTCGGCATTATCACCGGACTCACCCAGAAAACTCCCGGGGATCTGTCACAGGAGATTGAGCGGTGTCAATCCATGACGGACAAGCCTTTCGGGGTGAACCTGACCTTTTTGCCCACCGTGACCTCCCCGGACTACGACGGCTATATCAAGGCCATTATAGATGGCGGGGTAAAGATTGTGGAAACCGCCGGTCGCAATCCACAGGCGTATCTGCCGGCCCTGAAGGATGCCGGTATCAAGGTCATCCATAAGTGCACCTCGGTCCGCCATGCCCTGAAAGCCGAACGTATCGGTTGCGACGCGGTTTCCGTGGACGGCTTTGAATGCGGGGGGCATCCGGGGGAAGATGATATTCCGAACATGATACTGCTGCCCCGTGCGGCGGAAGAACTGAAGATTCCCTTTGTGGCCTCCGGAGGCATGGCCGATGCCCGCAGCCTGGTGGCGGCCATGGCCTTAGGGGCCGAAGGGATGAATATGGGCACCCGGTTCATTGCCACCCGGGAAGCCCCGGTGCATGAAAATGTTAAACAGGCCATTCTATCCGCCTCTGAGCTGGACACCCGTTTGGTGATGCGGCCCCTGCGGAATACGGAGCGGGTTCTTCAGAATCCGGCGGTGGAACGTGTCCTGGAAACCGAGACTCGGAAGGGAAGCGATCTGAAGTTCGACGACATTGCCGACGCTGTGGTGGGTGTCTATCCCAAGGTAATGATGGACGGCGACGTGGACAAAGGGGTGTGGTCCTGCGGCATGGTTGCCGGGTTGATTCACGATATTCCCACCTGCCGGGAACTGATCGGCACCATCATGGCACAGGCCGAAGCGATTATCCGGGAGCGTTTACTCTCTTCACTTGGCGGCTAAGGCAGGCCTGGAAATAAATTTCAGCACCATGGGCCAGATTTCCGTTCTTGAATTTGTACTGGCGATCAGCCTCGGGTGGGTATAGTCTTCTGAATACCCCGTGGATGTTGAGCATAAAACAAATTTTTTGTAGGCGCTGCCCAAAGCGTCGATGATATCCCGGCATCCGCCGGGTGGTGCAATGAAATCGTTTCCCCCCGCAATCAGCAGGGTAGGAATGTGGATGGCTTCCATGGCGTTATAGTAGTCGAAGCCGTCCTTTCCCACCCATTTGCCTGAACGGTTCCATTCAGACCATTGAAGCAGAAAGCCTGAGATTTCGTCTTCCGGCCCCAGGTTCAGCAACGGCCCCGGGGTCTTGCCAAACATACGAATGAACAGCGGCAGGATTCTTGTAATCACTTTTCCAACCAGGGTTTTTCCGGCCCCGGTGGTTTGAGACCCCAATCCGACGAGACACTCTATTTCATGCTGCTGCAGGGGATTTCTCGCCAAATGGATAAGCGGTAAAAAACCACCCCCGCTGTGGGCCACCCAGATGCAGGATGCTTTTTTTGTTTGGTTTAAAACAGTCCGGATAACCGCCGGCACATCGTTCAGCGCAAACGCCTCCGCATCGGGATAAAGCGAGCCATATTCGCTGCGTCCGTGTCCTGTCCATTCATAAATCCAGCACTCAAATCCCTAATCACATAAAAAAGCGGCCAGCTGGGCACAAATCCATGCGTTGGAAAATGTGCCGTGGGTTAATATTACCGGAGAGAACCGGCTTGAGGGATTGGGGTAACGATACAATGCAATTCTGCTGTCCTGTTTACCCCGGATAAAGATCGGTTCTGGTAAGGTGTTATCTATCATCTGGGTCGGCTCATCGGTTTGTAGACTCGGTTTCAGGCTTTATTATGAATCATTATTACGACACCCGAGGTATATCCCGATTATCACTTGGATGACAAGGTCGTATTTAACTTCGGATCTGATTAAAAGTTGTCGGGTTATATGCACTTCGTATTGCTTTTCCAAATGGGGATGTGTAAATTAAAAGGAATTTTCCAAAAATCAGTGAGGACCAATGAAGCATTCAGCGAAACCGCGACGTGTATATTGCCGGCGATTAGTAACCACCATGCTATTCTCCGTCCCGGTTTCTGCAATCAATAAGGAGTGTTGTTTATGGGGGGCGTAGCAACAGGTAAATTCGATTTAAGTGCGTTCAGTTTTCAGGATATGACCCGCTGCGGCCAGGACATTGAAACGCTTTGCACAGGGGCTGCTGATTTAGAGGATGCATCCCAGCGTATCGCCCGGTTTTTCTTTGAGGCCTTCCGGGACTCCGACAGCGGAGAGCGTTCCTGTGTGCTGTCCCGCTGTTTCTGCGTCAAGGAGTACGGCGGTATGCTGAGCAGGTGTCGCCAGGCTGCCCAGGATGCACTGGGGATGTCGATTCCCTCCACCACAAAATTTCTTACCCTGATGGGTACTGCCGGACTCGAACCGGAATGGTGCGGCTGGGAGGGGTCCCGGGGGCACAAGGTCATCCCCCTGGCCGATGAAGGCTTCGTTTCCGGTATCCCGATGATCTCGGAGATGATCCGGCAATTCGGCCTTGATGTGGCTGAATTGCTCTCCCCCAAAGCGGAACGCTACACCGATACCGAGCGGGATTCTTTCAGTATCTTCTTTATCGAAAATGCACAGGGCAGCCCCTACATTCCTGCCCAGGACGATTTCGTCATTCCTTACGGCGTTCAGTCGGTACTGGGGTTCGGCAGCCAGTTTCCCACCGGCAATATCTTTGTGTCCCTGCTGTTCCTTCGTACCCCCATTTCCCGTCAG
>JAKSBB010000486.1 GCA_022361315.1 Desulfobacterales bacterium | reverse complement strand
CGGCCCTGCTCCTTCAGGATATCTTTTTTCAATAGCGGTGCCCCGGTATTCCAGATAATCGTGATATTCCTCCATGAGCCTGCCCCAGCCGGTGGCCTTTGCAAACGCAGAACGGCTGTACTTGTCGAACAGTTCCCTCCGCCGGTCATCGGAGACCCCGGATAAATCCTTGAAAAAGAGCACAGACAGACCGGTGGCCCGGTTAACAAAATTATTGCTGTAACTCTGGATCACGGTGGATCTGGGCCGGTTCAGACGGATGTCCAGGTTCTCCTCCAGGTGATCCAGGAAATCCGCCACATCGTAGTGGGTGAGGATATGATTCCTGCCCAGGGGATGGAAAAAGCTGGCGCTTTCCAGGGTTTTGAGCAGCCCTGCCATATAAAGGTGGCGGGTCTTCGGATCGGCAAATCCGGCCAGGATCTTGTCCGCTGCAGTCTTAAATACGGAAATGTCCAGCTGGGTTAAATCCAGGGCAGATATGGTGGCTTTATAGTACAGGGCATCCTTTTTATTGACGATCTCCGTAAAGCTGCGGACCACATTATAGCCGACGGTCATCGGATCTGAATGGGGTTTCAGCTTCAGGACAAGATCAATATAGTCAATGCCAGGCCGGGAGGAGTGGACCGGTTTACCGACAATATCCAGAGAATAGTACATCAAGTCCTGGGAGGCGACCATCACGGAGACCAGATCCCTGAACTCATAAGCCACTTCAACGGAGGCCATGTTGCAGGAATCAAAAATCATGACCTCTATGGGGGAATCTATCCGGTCCCTCAGCACCCGGCTGATGACAAATGGGTCCTGGGGACTATTGTATCCGGGCCGGAGTGACGGCGGACTTAAAATCCCGTAACCGTGGGCTTTAATGATGAGGATATTCCGGGCACCGAGATATTTTGAAAGAAATTCGTCCAGGACCTCAGCCGTCCCCATGTCCCGTTCACCGATACTGATGGAATTGGATATGATCCGGGACCGGTCCTGATCCCGGGTGATATCGAAAATGCGTACGGAAGAATCGACGGACCTCTGGTAGGGGCGGTCAAATATGGCCACCACCTTTGCATAGCTTGAATCAATTGCCTCCAGCTGATTGATATTATACTCACATATTCGCTCCAGTTCAGCATTTTCGCAGTCAAAGAACCCCAACACATGCCAGGGTTTTTGAAACACAAATCCCCCCTGCGCCCCGGCCGGCAGCACACCTGTGCTGAAAATAAAGAGCATAACAATTGCGAATTGCTTCATAGCGCCCATCCCTATGATGTTTGATCTTCAATTATTATCCCAGTGTTTTAACGGCAGGTCCATCTCTTTTTCCCTATTGAAGTTACCGGCAGGTTCGGAAGCCGTGCTCGCTCCCTAAGCAGTCGGTTCCGGTTCGGTCAACCCGATGGATTTCCAGGAATCGAGTCATTTCCGATTCACAACCAGAATGCAAAACCCTGGAAACAAAAGGGATGGAAAATGGCCCTACCATTTCTGAACGCGTTTCAACTCAAAACCCAATAAACCTGGTTTGATCCGAATAAACAATTTGACAAATATTTGTGAGCCCCCTATAACTATTGATTAATTAGCGCACAGACAATAAACTTTTAAGGTATATTTTATTACATGGGTCGAAAAAGCATATCACATATCAGAAAACCTGAAATTCTGAGGCACACCTATAAGGTGGTTGAGGAAGAGGGATTCAAGGGGATGACCATCGGCAAAATTGCAAAACGAATGGGTGTCAACTCCGGCCTTCTCATCCACTACTTCAAGAGCAAGGAAGGCCTGATTATGGAAATGGTGGATTATCTCTACGAATCCTCCATGAACCATTACATCAAGGAACTGGATGTCCTGACCAGTCCCAGGGAGCGTTTAGAGGGCTTTCTGGACATCCTCTTTGACACCAGCGGCACCCGTCCCCAGCAAGATGCCGTTTTCTGGTCCTGCTACGCCATGGGGTTCAGGGACGAAAAAATCCGGGAAAAAATCACCGCCATTATGGTCCGGTTCATTGAATTCGGTGTGGAAGAGATCGAAGGCTGGGAGGAAACCGGTCTGGTCACCGTCCAAGACAAAGAGCTGGCCGCGGCCAAAATACTTGCCCTGTCAGAAGGTTTCGGCATCCTGAAGAACTCTTTGGATGATGAAGAAACCGTTGCTTCAGTGGCGAAATGGATGAAGGAATCCGCCCTGCAACTCCTGGAAAGCACCGTTCTCAAAGAGTAACGCATTTACTGATACACAATTAACAGGGGGCTGTTCTGAAACGGACAGCCCCTTTTGTTTTCACAGTTCTAAAATCCTCCGGCTTAAAGCAGTAATGCCACAGACAAGGATATGAAGGAAAGCATTGTGGATGTCATTATGGCGGTGGCAGCCAGCTCCAGATCCGAATTCAACTGGGCCGACAGCACATAAAGTGCAGTTGACGTGGGCAGGCAGAAAAAAATCATGCCGGTTTTAAAAGGCACGCCGGTCACACCGAAAAGTTTGAGCATCATAAAGCCCAAGACCGGCAACACCAGCAGTTTGAATCCGGCTGCAGCAAGTGAGGAGGAGGCCTTCCTGGCCACACCGGAAAAGCTCAGGGTCCCCCCGATGGATATCAGTGCCAAAGGAAGGGTCACCGAAGACATCAGGGCAAAGGTATTGTTTAAAAAGGCCGGAAAACCGATACCGGCCCGGGACACCAGTATGCCGCCGGCGCACCCGATAATCAGCGGATTGGAAATCAGCGCCTTCACAAAGAACCGAATCTTCTGCCCCCTGTCCAGATCATGCCCCGCATACCAGATCAGCACGGAAACGGCCATCACATTGATGGCGGGAATGAGAAAACCGATGAGGATGCCGAAATGCCGGATCCCCTCTTCCCCCAGCACCGCCACCACAACCGCCATACCGATATAGGTATTGAACCTGTAGGATGCCTGGGAAAACGATCCGGCCTCAAAGGCCGTCACCCCGCCCTTCCTTATATATGCCAGGCTCAAAAGAAAGACGGCCCCCACCGCCAGGAACCCGGCCAGGCACAAGCCGGCACTGGACTCCCCGGATGCCGCCGACGTTCCGACCTTCCAGAACAGCATTACCGGGAAAAAGATAAAGTACACCAGACGGTCACAGGTCTTCAGGAAGGCATCGGAGGTCCATCCCTTCTGTTTGAGCACCGCCCCCATCATCAACAGGAAAAACAGGGGGAAAAGCGTATCCAGCACAATCATGGCAGCCCTTTCACTTTGTGAAAACAATCCATCCCTTATACTGCCAAGACAGGATCAAGTTCAATCCTTATTTCTTACGTCGAAACGGTTACCACCTAACCGGCAGACTTGACCGCCTTGGAATGGAGCTGATAAGCTGTCCCATCTCAAAAACTTTTCCAAGGTGTCACGTCCTATAATTGATAATTTTATGAATCCATACCATGCATTGACCTTATGAACCTCGCACTATTTGATTTTGACGGAACAATCACAGACAACGATTCTTTTACCGCGTTTCT
>JAKSBB010000164.1 GCA_022361315.1 Desulfobacterales bacterium | reverse complement strand
GATGCGCAGCATCCAGACCTGCCACAGGAATACCAGGACGGCAAACGCGGCCACCAGCACCGTCAGCTTGTGGTTCAGGGAAACCCGCAGCACCGCTGCATATGATTTCAGGATCACCCCTTTGATCTCTATGGGCTGCTCTCCCTGGGCCTCAATCTCTGTGGCGGTCAGTTTGCCGGTCTGGCCGGTCTTCTGTCCCGGTACCTTCATAAAGAAAGCGCACATGGCAGGGTTGATCACCAGTGCCACAAACAGGGAGGAGGACAGGGTCACAATAAGGGTCAGGGGCAGGTAACTCATGAACTCGCCCATGATCCCGGGCCACACCAGCATGGGGGCGAATGCCGCCAGGGTGGTCAAGGTAGATCCGATTACCGGCCAGGCCACTTCTCCGGTAGCCTTCATGGCCGCCTCCACCCGTGGGACGCCCTGCTGCATATAGCGATACACATTTTCTATGATAACGATGGCGTTGTCCACCAACATGCCCAGCGCCAGGGTCAGTGAGAAGAGCACCACCATATTCAAGGTGAGCCCCATGGCCTGGAGCACGGCAAAGGAGAGGAACATGGAAAAAGGGATGGCCAGCCCCACCAGAAATGAATTCCTGATCCCCAGGGCCACAAAGAGGACGATAACCACCAGGATCAGGCCGGAAATAATATTGTTTTCCAGGTCCGCCACCATGGCGCGGATATCGTTGGATTTGTTCATCAGCTTGGTGATGGTGGTATTCCTGGGGAAGCTCTTGCTCGCCATTTCCACCACCTCGTCGATCTTGTCGCTGATCTGAATGATGTTTTCCCCCACCCGCTTCTTCACCGAAATATTGATGGAATCCACCCCGTTCAACCGGGAACGGGAGGTTTCGTCCTTCATGCCGTCCCGCACGGTGGCCACGTCTTTCAGGTAAATGGGATGTCCGTCATGGGTGGCCACCACCAGGGAGAGGATCTCCTCCGGGGTTTCAAACTCTCCCGGCACCTTGAGCTGGTACCGGCCGTCCCCCAGGGTAATGGCGCCGCCAGAGGTGTTCTGGTTTTCCGTCACCACGGCGTCCTGCAGGGAGGTGATGGGAATCCGGTAATAGGCCAGCTTGTCCGTATCCACCTCCACGCGGATTTCCCGCTCCTGACCGCCGGTGATTTCCACCTCAAGCACACCCTGAACAGCCTCGATATCATCCTTCAGGTCGTCCGCAATTTTCTTGAGCACCCGGGGGCCGGAATTTCCGGACAGGGAATACACCACGATGGGCATTTCGGAAAAGTTGACCTCAAACACCATGGGGTCGTTTTCAAGGTCTGTGGGCAGATCGTTTTCGGCCTCATCCACCTTATCCTTCACCTTGGTCAGCACCTCGTCGATGTCTGTCCCCGGCAGGAATTCGATGTTGATCTGGGACAGTCCCTGGGAAGAGACCGAAGAGATGTTCTTTACTTTATCGAGCCCTTTCAGCTTCTTCTCAATTTTCAAGGTGATGGATGTCTCGATATCGGAGGCAGAAACACCACGGTAATCGGTCTGCACAAACACATAGGGAATGGTGATATCCGGATCACTTTCCCTGGGCAGCACATTGTAGGCATAGAGACCGATGCCAACGATGATCACCACCAGCACCAGCACCGACACCCTGTTTTTAATGGCGGTATCGGAAACAATCATTGATGCAGTTCCTCCATATCACTGATGGTCCGGGTCACGTTGACCTGTTCCCCGTCCTCAACAATACGATGCCCCACCACAACGACGTTATCCCCGGCAGAGAGGCCTTGGGCAACAAGAATTTTCCAGCCGTCCTGGAACCCGGTTTCCACCGGTTTAAAGGATACCCGGCCGTCGGTTTCCACAAACACGCCGGTTTCCTTTTTCCGGGTCACCAGGGAGTAAATGGGAACGGCTAGGCCTTCGGGATCACGGTTCTTGATAATGGTAACCCTGGCAAACATATCCGGCAGAATCTGGTAATCCGGGTTATCCACCCGGATCTCAAGATTGTAAAGACGCGCCAGGGAATCTGAGGTTTTATATAAATAGTGGTAGTTTCCGGTGACCTGCCTGCCGTCCAGGGCGTCAAATCGTAAATCAAACTCTGACAGCCGCCGTACTGCGGCCACATCCGATTCCGGTATACCCACTTCCACCTTGAGCCGGTCCATCTCCAAAATGGAGACCACGGGGTCGCCGGCATCCAGAAAGTTTCCGTATTCGATAAAGGTCCGGTCCACGATCCCGTCCATGGGGGACCGGATGGTGCACCGCTCCAGGTTCAGCTTGGCAAGATC
>JAKSBB010000060.1 GCA_022361315.1 Desulfobacterales bacterium | reverse complement strand
TTTCCAAACCGCTGGCCGTGGCGATTTGGTGTTCGATATCCTGAATACTAAAAGGGTTTAAATCAAACCGCACCGCCAAGGGAACCTTTTTCCGGGCCACGAACTGCTGGAGGGATTTCATAGAACCGCTTTTACCGGATTTCACTTCAACAGGCACAACCATGGGGCCGTGGGACATCACATAATCCACTTCTGCATTGGATGTCTTGGCCTGCCGCACCCAATAATTCAGGGAGGGTGAAGCGTTCTGGACCGCCAGGAGATGCTGGCCGATGACCTGCTCGGCAATGGCCCCCTCGTTCACCAGATCGTGGTCCGGAAAAGATTGCAGAAAGGTCCAGTCATTCCCGCAGATATGGTTCATCATGCCGATATCCATGAACAAAAGTTTAAAAACGGTCGCCTTGATATCAGCCCCCAGGGGAAGGCCTGAGCAATGACTGTGGTAGACCCTGTTGCAGATCCTGGCCTTTGCCAGGAGTTCAATGGCGTCCTTTACAGCTTTTGAGGGATGCTCACGGGATATATTGCTGTATTTTACCTTGTTCCCGACAATTCTGGGTATGGTTCTGAAAACCTGCTGCATCAGGGCAAGCTGCCCAGACCGGGCGTATTTGGAGAAATCATCCTGATAGGTTTCCGTGATTGAACGGTGAACATCTGCCACCTCCCTGACAGATTCAGTTTCACACCATGCCTGAACCGCTTCGGGCATGCCGCCGATCAGCACATAATCCCGCTGTCGTTTTTTAAGCTTTTCATGGGCTGCTGCAGGCAGGGGGGAGGTGATGGAAAACTCATCAATGTACCGGGTCAATGGGGGCTCAACCGCTGTAATAAACTCCTTGAATGTCATGGGGGAAAGATGCATGTACTCAATCCTTCCTACCGGCATGGAAAAGGAATGATCGGCAAGGGTAAACTCCAGAAGAGAGCCCGCAGCAATCACCGGTATTTCCTGTTTTTCCTCGAAAAAATAACGGAGAAGCTGGAGGGCATGGGGGGTGGCCTGAATCTCATCCAAAAAAAGGATGATCCCTGGGCCGGATACGGGTATTCCGCTCAATGCCTCTATCTCCCTTAAGGCGGCATCAACATCAAGGGTTTTAAAGATATCATCCAAAAAAAGATGCCGCTCAAGGTTGATTTCGATCAGTTTTTTATTGTTCTTCCGGGCAAGTTCCCTGACCAGTGTGGATTTTCCCACTTGGCGAGCGCCCCTTAAAACCAGTGGTTTCCTCTTTGCTTTTTTGATCCAGGTTTCGAGATAAGACTCTGACAGACGGTATAACATTCTAAACACCCCCGTATTTTTAAACAATCGTAACTAAAATACGGGGGTATTGTCAAGTTGATCTCTTCTGGCCGGTGAATGACAACTCTCACAAAGATCATTTGGGCTCCACCTGCGCCATGTCCCGGCAGGACGGAACCATTATTGACTTTGGGAAATATTACCCCTTTGGCCTGGACAAGGAAGCCAAAGAAGAAGACGATAGAATCGCACCGGGCGGATAAAAATCATTTTAGCTGTTTCGTATCAGGAACTTTCCTGCAGGGCATATACCACAGCCGCCCGCAGCGCCCGGTCCTTCATACACCCGGTGGTATCCAGCTTCATGCGGCGCAGCATAGGCTGGATGCTTGCCGGGGGGTTGCCGAATAAGTGGCGGACGATACCGGCAACGGTGCGATACTTTTTGGTGGCCACCTTATCCTTAAGCCCCTTGAGGGCCCGGGCCAGGGTGACTTCCTCATGGGTGTAGTCCGTCCCGAAGGGAAAGTCCTGAAAAAAACCCTGTTCCCTGAAGGGGGCAATCAAGGTGTTAAGGCGTGCCGGGGTGTTGTTCCGGTAGGCCTCCGGTATGGTATAATCCGCAGGAATTTTGCCGGCCTTTTTGGCCTGCTCCA
>JAKSBB010000707.1 GCA_022361315.1 Desulfobacterales bacterium | reverse complement strand
TCGTGCAGGATATTTTTTAAATGGCGAAACTCATCACCATATTTTCAATTATCCTCCGACATACACCAAGTTTGGTTTTTACAAAGACCATTACCTGTTCAAATGGCTGGGTGTTACGAATCTCTGGAGAGACTTCAGAACGGATGAGACCTGTGATACCTGCGGGTTGTGCGAAAAAATCTGTCCCACAGGCAGCATTCGGATCATCGAAGGGCGGCCCGTATGGCTGAACACCTGTGAACAATGCATGCGCTGTGTTAATTATTGTCCGAAGCAGGCTATCTTTCAAAAAGGCGGTGGCAGTATAAAAGGCAAAAATACCTATCACGAGCCCAGTTTTAAACCACTGAAGATGACAAGAAACGAATAATCAAGTGCATGAACTTGATGCCGGGGATAACGAATGGTCCGATCAATTTTAAAAATACCGGGAATGATTTTCTTAATTTTGATGGTGACTTATGGATGCGGGGGCCCAAAACATGCGGTAGGTCCCGGCGCATCCCATAATTACCCCCATGAAATTAAATTCCTTGAAGACGCCTTCTGGTGGAAATGCAGGTTTAAGATTGTTTGGCCTGACGGGGAAAGGCCGGACGGTGCTGTCGATCTTTTGCTTGCCCATGCCGTGGTTGCGCCGGTATTGTCTCAATTCGGGGACAAAATTTCCTTTTGGCGCTTTCACCGGCGGGCGGCCCGTGATGCTGCCGGTCATCAGTTTTCGTTTCTTTTTTACGGCAGTCCGGCAACGGCCTCTTCCGTCTTTGGCGCCCTGGAAAAAAGTGAGGTGCTGCAGAAGGCTGTAACGGCCGGTATTGTACAAAAGACCATTCTCGATGATCCGGCAAATCCGCTTCGTCCGGGTATCGGTGATACCAGCGACCCGAACTGGTCTCCGGAGATTAAAAGGCGTTGGCCGGCATTCATTATGGGATTCAGTGCATTTTGGCTCGGACTGATCATTGAGACGTTACCGCCATCCCAAGAATTATCCGAAGATGTCCGGCAGAAGCTTTCCGCATACCGGCATGCCGGTAATGAGATTACAAAAAAATGGAGAAATGAGGGGCAGCATGCCCTGCTTCACCATCTCAATGCCGTATTCGGCTATGAACCGATGCTGATCAGAAAGACGCTTTCCTTTTAGGGCCGGTTTTTCTGCCGGCTTCTCTCAACGGATCTCTCCATCAGGTTGACAGAGACGGGTCATCTGAATAATAATAAAAATCGTACTTTCCGAACCAAAAACACCTGACCAGCAACTCATTTCTTTGGACTAGGATATGTCTATGGCATTAATTGTACTGGCAGATGATGACAGGGACGTAAGGGAATTTGTAAAGGACATTCTTGAGGACCGCGGTGATGCGTGCCTGGAATTTTCCAATGGAGATGATGCCCTGGATGCGTTGCGGGCCCATCCCGAAGCCGTTATGCTGATTTCCGATATTTCCATGCCGGCCAGTGACGGCAGGGATGTGATGCAGATTCTGCGGAACGGGCCACCCAGGTTCCGGACCCTGCCCGTAATTCTGATTTCAGGGCTTGTGCCGGAGAAGACCATGGAGGAGCAGTTGAAGGATCGCCGTTGCCGGTTTCTTAAAAAACCTTTTCTTCCCAATGAGTTATATGCAGTTATGGATGAACTGTTGGCCGGCCCGGAATGAACGCCGGCTTCGGATATCACACCGCCACCCCGGAGACGCCCATGCCTGAACCAATCGACATGCACCGGATTATGTCCGGTCCCTATAATCTGAACACCTATATACTGGTGTGTCAGGAAACCCGGCAGTGCCTGGTGATTGATCCCGGAGGATCCGCGGAGGTGCTGGCAGATTTTCTGAAAGCCCGGGCGCTGACCCCGGTAAGTCTGTTGCTCACCCACGGCCATGCCGATCAATTTTTTGAGTGTGAATCGTTTCAGCGCATTTGGGATATTCCTTACTGCCTCCACAGGGCTGACGATGAATTTTTCCGTGACCCGGAGATCAGGGCCGCCACCCGGAAAACCGTAGGGCTGCCGCCGCCCCATACTGCGGATATTGCCCTGGAACATGGGGATGAGATCGGGTTTGGCCGCCAGAGCGCCTCCTTGATTCACACCCCCGGTCATACCCCGGGATCATCCTGTCTGTTATGGGGAGACCGCCTGTACTCAGGAGACACCCTCTTTGTGGGAGAAGCCGGCCGGACGGATCTGCCGGGGGGAGACCTTGACCTCATGATCTCCTCCATCCGGGACAGGATTCTCCCCCTGCCGCCGCAAACGCGGATTTTCCCGGGACACCATCATTCGGGTACGACGGAATGTACCACTCTGGAAAGGGAGATGAGAGAGAATATATATATTACGGATTTCATATTGGATCCGTAGTCGCAGCGCGCGCATCGCAGACCGTTCAAAACAGTCTGCATCCTAAAACTCTCCACAAATCCCCGGGTTGATCCCGGGAAAAGGAGCACTATCTTTATCCCATGAACACAGAACATACAAAATCAAATGAGGACCTGATCCCCATCATCCTGGAATCCATTGCCGGTATTGCAAATGAGCGGGATGTCGACCGTCTCCTTGTCAGGATGGCGGACATGGGCAGGGATTTGGTGGGGGCGGAAAGCTGCACCCTGTGGATGCTTGATGCAAAGGCCGGGGAACTCTGGAGCCGGGTATCCCATGAGTTGGGGGAAATCCGGATCCCTCTGGACCGGGGCATTGCCGGGCATGTGGCCCGGTGGGGGGAGCCTGAAATCATCAATGACCCATACGGCGACGAACGTTTTGACCAGCAGGTGGACAAACAGACAGGGCGTATGACCCGGAATATTCTTGCCCTGCCGGTACGGGATTCCTCCGGGGATATCATCGGGGTGTTCCAGGCCGTAAACAAGATCCGGGGAGACAATGTTTTTACCCGGGAAGACCTGGAGTATTTTCTTATTGCCGCCACCTACATCGGCAAGCAGATCGAGTCGGTACTCCTGCAGGAGGAGATTGAAAACACCCAGCGTGAGATTATCTTTACCCTGGCGGAAACGGCGGAACTTCGATCCAAGGAAACCGGATATCACGTCAAGCGGGTGGCTGAATATTCATACCTTCTGGCAACCCTTTCCGGCATGACGGAAACCGAGGCCGAGATCCTCAAGCTGGCCTCCCCCCTCCATGACATCGGTAAAATTGCCATTCCGGACGCCATCCTCCTGAAGCCGGGACGTCTCACCGAAGCGGAGATCATGGTCATGAAAACCCATACCCAGCTGGGCTACGATATGCTGAAGCACAGCGGCCGCAGGCTGATTAAAACCGCTGCCATCGTGGCTTTGGAGCATCACGAAAAATGGGACGGCAACGGATATCCCCGGGGACTGGCCGGTGAGGACATTCATATTTACGGAAGAATCACCGCCGTGGCCGATGTGTTCGATGCCCTGTCCGTAAGCCGGGTGTACAAAGACGCCTGGCCGTTGGAGAAGATCATCGCTGTCTTCAAAGAGGAGCGGGGACGGCATTTTGATCCGCACCTGGTGGATCTTTTTCTGGATAACATGGACCGGGTGATGGAAATCTTTGAAGAATACCAGGATCATCCCCCTGAGGGGTCCGCAAGGGATGCCATTCAGGCCGACTAAGCACACAATCTCCTGTCCGGGGCCACCCGGACAGGAGATGATGTCTTTGCACGTCTTAATATCTTTTAAAATCAGAATCTGGTAACAATATCTTCATAACTTTTTCGCCATTTGGGCGGTGTCAGTTCCAGATCCTTTGTCCTGTACCCTACGGCCAGCAGCAGAGGGACCCAATAGTTGTCCGGGATGTTGAAGGCTTTCTTTACCCCTTCGTGGTCAAACCCGTCCATGGGATGGGAGTCCAGCCCCAGGCTGACGGCGGCGTACATCAGGCTCATGGCAAAGAACCCGGTGTTTTTGGCGGCAAAGGCCAGGCGGGCATCGGGGCTCCAGTTGTACAGGGAATCGGTGGCGTTCAGAAACCAGTCCCGTTGCTTGGCCGGCATGCCGGATGCCATCATTTCATTCCAGGTCCGTTCAAATACGGGATGGCCTTCCTGCCACCCGTTCTGATCCGCCAGAACGATCATGGTCACCGGTGCTTCCACCACCTTGGGCTGGTCCCATGCCAGTGATTTAAGTGTTTCCTTCTCCGCCTTGTCCCTGAGGACGATGAGGTTCCAGGGCTGGAGATTGAAGCTGGAGGGCGTGGCAGCAGCCAGCTCCACCATTTGTCTGAAAAGATCTTCCGGTACGTCCCGGTCCGGATCAAAAAAGTTGACGGACCGTCTGTTTTGGCTGAGTTCCTTAAAGTTCATCATATCTTGGTTGCTCCTTTTTTTCTGTTTGCGGGAGGCGTTATGCCGGGACCCGGATGAGAATGAATTCGGCGGATTCCCCTGCTGTGATTTCAAGGTGCCCGGTATTGCTGATCCTGGCCTGGTCATTGGTCTGCAGCCTGTGTCCGTTTAGGTCTGCACTGCCGCTGACCAAGTATACGAAAGCATTGCTGCCGGCGGAAATATCCAGGGAAACGGAATGGCCGCTTTCCAGTGCCGCTCTGTAGAGATCGGCCTCGGTGTTGAGGGTGACGATTCCTTCTGCCTCCCTGTCCGAAGCCAGGAGGGCCAGACGGTTCTGCCAGAGGGCGGGATCAAAGGAACGCTGGTCATAGGAGGGGGCAAGTCCCCGCTTGTCCGGGATAATCCAGATCTGGTAAAAGTGAACGGGCCGGTCACTCTCGTTCTTTTCGGAGTGGAAGAGGCCGGTGCCTGCGGTCATCCGCTGGACGTCGTTGGGGCGGATAATGGTTTCGTTGCCCATGGTGTCTTTATGGGCCATCTCTCCGTCCAGGATGATGGAGATGATCTCCATTTCCTCGTGGGGATGGGTGTCGAACCCGGTATGGGCCTGGACCACATCGTCGTTGAATACCCGAAGGTTGCCGTGGGAGACGTTTGATGGGTCGTAGTAGTCGGAGAATGAGAACAGCCAGTAGGTTTTCAGCCATCCCATGTCTTTCAGGTGTCTGTTATCTGCCTTTACGATATTTATCATTGGTGTTTCCTTCATATATTTCCCATCCCCAGTTTTTTGAGCAATGCGCCCAGGGTTTTCTGCTCGTCCGGATTGAGAACGGAGAACACAGCCCTGGCGGTTTGCTCATGATGGGGAAAGATGGTTTGAATTAAATCCTTGCCCTTGTCCGTGATGGTAACGATTGTCCGGCGGCGGTCTTCGGGGTCTTTCTGCCGGTGAACCAGAGCGTTTTTTTCAAGGTTGTCGATGACCAGGGTCATGTTACCGCTGGTTTTGAGGATTTTACCCCCGATATCCTTCTGGCACAAAGGGCCCAGGTGGTACAGGGCTTCCAGAACACCGAACTGGCTGATGGAAAGACGGTGATCCTGCAGGTGGCGGTGCATTTTGTCGGTCACTGTGGTGGTGGCCCGCATCAGCCGGGTATACAGGGTCAGGGGATTGGATGTTGTCGATGTCATGGTTTGCCTCTATGTTAATTAGTTTAATATTAAGTTAATTTTGATTTGCCATATGTCAATGCCTTAGGGAAAAAAGGCAAACCGATGTCAGGGGTATCCCGGAGAGTTCCTTCCTTGACCCTGGATAACTAACATGCCATATATAAAACATATTATTTAAAAGGGATCTTAAATTCGCCGGGAGCATTCGTCTGCCTTTAACATCATAAGCCACGGAGGTTGTCATGTCGCGGCTGTTTTATATCGTTGTGTTTTTCGTCACCTTAAGTACCGTTGCCGCCACAGCGGGGGAACTGCGTCAGGTTTCATTGACAACGGGGCCATGGATGCCGTTCACCGGTAAAGATCTGCCGGGATACGGACATGCCGCAACCCTGGTTTCCGCCGCATTCCGATCCGAATCCTACGGTGTTGAATTTCACTTCCGGCCCTGGATGCGGGCATATGCCGAAGCAAAAGCGGGAAGAGCAAACGGGTCCATTCTCTGGCGGCGCACCGGAGAACGGGAATCGCATTTTTGGTACAGTGAGCCGGTTCTCTCAGTGGATATCGTCTTCTTCCATTTAAAATCGCGGCCCTTCGACTGGGAAACACTGGAAGATCTCCTGACGGTTCGCATCGGTGTGGTGAGAGGGTTCAAATACGAAGATCGGTTTGACCGGGCGTTGCAGGAGGGGTTGATCACAGCACAAGCGGTCGCTACCCAGGAGATGAATTTCAGGAAACTCTTGAAAGGGCGGATTGATGTTTTTCCGGTGGTGAAAGATAGCGGACACGCCACCATTGCGACATCGTTTTCACAGGAGGAGGCGGACCGGTTTACGCAACACCCTAAGCCACTTGCCCGGCATAAGCTTTATCTGATCCTGACCCGGCATCTGCCGGAAAATGAAAGAATATTGGCGGATTTCAACCGGGGGCTGGCCCGGGTGCTGAACCGTTCAGCCGACACCCGATAAGATCAAAGGGCTTAAATTAGGATCAACGGGTTAAATGCGCATGGCCGTAAGCTGATTTCTACCGTTCTTTTTTGATTCGTATAACATCTTGTCTGCCGACTTCACCAGTTCAATGGGAGAACCGGTGCTGGGGGTGGGCACCGTAGTGGCGGCCCCGGCACTGATGGTCACCACATCTGCCGTGTCTGAGGTCTCGTGGGGAACACCCAATGCCCAGACGGTTTCAATCAGGCTTTTTCCGATGTGGGTGACCCCTTCCAGATCGGTTCTGGGAAGAATGATCACAAACTCTTCCCCCCCGTACCGGGCGATAAAGTCTTCGGGGCGTTTCAGACGTGTGGCCAGGCAGCTGGCCACCTGTTGGAGGCATTCGTCTCCCCGGGCATGGCCGTAGGTATCGTTGTAGTTCTTGAAATAGTCGATATCGATGAAAATGACCGACAGGGACGCTGACTGCCGCTGGGCCTTACGCCATTCGTGAACCAGTTGCCCGTCGAATTTCCTGCGGTTGAATATATTGGTGAGGCCGTCCAGGGAGACCAGCTCCTCCAGCATATCGTTCTTGCGCTTTAAGGCGATATGGGTCTTTACCCGGGCTTTGACCACAATGGGCACAAAGGGTTTGGTGATATAATCCACGGCACCCAGGGAGAAGGCCCTGGCCTCGTCCATGGCCTGGGTTTTGGCGGTGACGAAGATAACGGGGATATTTTTGGTTTCCTCGGTCTCCTTGAGAATTCGGCAGACCTCGTAACCGTCCATTTCCGGCATCATAATATCCAGAAGAATGACGTCCGGCTGGTTCTGGATGGCCATTTTCAGGCCGGCGACCCCGCTTTTGGCGGCAGACACCCGGTAATCGGTTTTCAGCAGAGAAAAGAGAATATCGATATTCTCCGTTGCATCGTCCACGATCAGGATTTTTGATTTTTCCGCACCGTTACTCACGTCTGAGGTTCTCCCGGTGCCGGGGGACTGCCACCCCCGGCCAGTGTTGCTATCTGATCACGCCTGTCCGATCCTACGTGTTTGGTCATACCCGTTCGGTCATACCTGTTCGGCCTGGGCCTTTTTCAGGCAGGCCGTCAGTTTTGTCGCCAGATCCCTGACATGGGGATCATGGAAAGTTGAGATATGGTTACCGGATACTCTGTGGATGCCCACGTTGGCGCATAGTATATCCCATCCCATGGTTAAATCAAAGGAAAAAGCCTCCTGGAGCTCCTGGGTGAGAAATAGTTCCACCTCCACAGGCATGGGTTTCGCCGAGTATCGTAACTGTGAACGGATGTGGGATATGTATATGCGGAATGCCGGCGACAGATACGGGTTGTTCATGAAAGCGGATTGGTTCATCCCCTGGTTCATACGGACGCCGTCCGCCATAAAGGAATGGAGGACAAAGTTGTTGAAGTCTTCCATGTACTCCATGGCATACTTCATTTTTTCGCTGTAGGGGTTGGTAATCGGGGGAGCCAGGGTGCCGAATATGGCCAGGAGGTTTATCTTTTCACCGGCTTCCCGGAGTTGCCGTACCATCTCATACGCGATCCATCCGCCGAAGGAATATCCACCCAGGTAATACGGCCCTTTGGGGTGAACCTCCCGGATGGCAGCAAGGTAGTCTTCGGCCATGCCTTCAAT
>JAKSBB010000193.1 GCA_022361315.1 Desulfobacterales bacterium | reverse complement strand
CCCTGGGGCGGGTGGCCGCGGGTATCGGCCATGAGGTAAGAAATCCTTTGTCCGGTATCAACATCTATCTGAGATCCATTGAAAAAGGCGTGGCCGATCCGACCAAGGCACATAAGATCGGTCCTGCCATCGAGGCCATTCGGACTGCTTCCGGCAAGATGGAGGGCGTGGTGAAGCGGGTAATTGATTTTTCAAAACCCTGTGAACCCAAGGTGGTGGCCATGGATATCAACGATCCGGTGACGGATGCCGTGGACCTGGCGGCCATGGGCATGGGGAAAAAAGGGGTTACCCTGACCACGGATATGACTGAAAATTTACCCCGTTGCAAGGCAGAGCCCAACCTCATAGAAGAGGTGGTACTCAATCTTATCAACAACGCCGTGGATGCCATGAACGGACAGGTGGGAGAGCGGCAGATCCGGGTGGTCACCGAAGCCTGCGGAAACCTGGTCCGCCTGACGGTGGAAGATACGGGGCCGGGCGTACCGGCGGATCTTGCGGAGAAAGTGTTTGAACCTTTCTATACCACCAAGGCCTATTCCACCGGTATCGGACTGAGTCTCTGCCACAGGATCATCACTGACCATAAGGGGCATATCCGGGTGGAAACTGCCCGAAAAGACGGGGCCGATGACCCCGGCGGCGCCCGGTTCGTGGTTGAACTGCCTGCCCTGCCCAATGACGGAAAACACCTCCAACCAAGGAAGCCATCATGACAGACTTTGTAATTTACGTTGTGGATGACGAACCCACTATCAGGGAAGGCGTCAGCTCGGAACTTGAGGACGACTATCGGGTTTTCTCTTTTGAAACGGCTGAGGATGCCCTGGGGGCATTCGAGGAAAATCCTCCGGATCTCATCCTTCTGGATATTGAGCTGCCCGGAATGAACGGCACCGAAGCGCTGCCGAAGTTCAGGGCGCTTAAATCCGATGTCCTGGTGATCATGATCACGGCTTACGAAGATATCAAACTGGTGATTTCCAGCATGAAGCAGGGGGCCCGGGACTATATTGTCAAGCCGCTTCACATGGAAGCACTGGAAGTGGCGGTTGCCAATGCCCTGGAAACCATCCGCCTGCGCAAGGAAATCGCCGCGCTTCAGGAACAGCAGATCCGGGAAAACCTGCCCTGCTTTATCGGGGAAAGCGAGGCAATTCACGATATCATGGACTATATCGGCATGGTGGCCAAAAGTCCGGATACCCCCATCCTCATCCTGGGAGACACGGGGACGGGCAAAGAGCTGATTGCCGCCACCATCCACCATAAGAGTCCAAACTTTGAAGGGCCTCTGGTGACGGTGAACTGTGCCGCCATCCCGAAAGATCTTCTGGAGAGTGAATTGTTCGGTTATGAAAAGGGGGCGTTTTCCGGGGCCTCCGCCACCGGAAAGCGGGGCCTGATTGAAGCCGCACACAACGGCACCCTTTTTCTGGATGAGGTGGGGGACCTGAATCCGGAAGCCCAGGCCAAGCTGCTCCGCTTCATGGAATCAGGCGAATTCTACAAGGTGGGCTCCACCGTAAAACAGACCGTCAAGGCCCGCATCGTTTCCGCCACCAACAGGGACCTGGACGAAATGATCACCAACAACGAATTCAGAAAGGACCTTTACTTTCGTTTGGGGGTTGTCAAGATCCATGTGCCGTCACTGAATGAGCGAAAGGAGGACACCATCCTCCTGGCCCGGTATTTCCTCCAGGTCTTTAACGATAAGTTCGGCAAGGCCCTCACCGGGATTGACGACCGGGCCGTTGAGTTGCTCAAGCTTTACGTCTGGAGCGGTAACGTCCGGGAACTTAAAAACATGATGGAACGCGCCGTTCTCACAGCCCGGGGTACAGAACTTACCCCCGAAGATCTCGGACTGGAAAAGATCGACCGGGGCCGGGTCATGGAGGGGATGGACGACAAACGGTTCCCGCCGCTGCCCCCTACCGGCATCGATATTACCGAAGTTCGCCTGTCCCTGGACAAGTTCTACTTCAGTAAAGCCATGGAGATGGCAAAGGGCAATGAAACCCGGGCGGCCAAGCTGCTGAATCTTAAGCACCACACCTTCAGATATCAATTAAAGAAAATTGCTGATGAGTAGGGTTAAAAATCTGGGGATTTTTATTTCACCAGGATCTCATCCAGAATCTCTTTAGCCTTTGCATCCCGGTCCGTGACAATGGCCACGATATTTGTGCCTTCATTCTGCTCGATCATGGTGATGGCCCGGATATCAATATCATTTTCACTGAGTTGTCGTGAAATACGCCCCAGTTCCCCAGGCGTATCTTTGATGCCCACCAGGATATTATCGTCCGGTACCCCTTTAAACCCGGCTTCAT
>JAKSBB010001189.1 GCA_022361315.1 Desulfobacterales bacterium | reverse complement strand
GATACCGCAATTTTCAACGCCCATAAGGCCTGCCCCATTGTTATCACCACCGACGGGGAGGACAGGTTTGATATCTACGCCAAGGATGTGTTTAAAATTCCGCCGATTCAGGAACACTTTGCCCCCATCCTGAATACCCTGGTAGGGCACATTTGGGGATACTATGCGGCACTTGCCATCAACGAGCGTTCCAGATTCATCTACGAAGCCAGAACCCGGATTCAGGAGACCTTGGAAGACTTTCGCACCAAAGGGCATGACGCATACGAAGTCCTTCTGGAAAACAGCTTCAGGGAAATGGTCGCCGCCTTTTATAATGAATTTTCTCAAAAGCGCCGTGAGGGCGGGTTTCCCGCCGCCATCGGCCTGGATACCATCGCCAATATCACCCTGCTGCTCAAGTACCTTTCCGGCAGGCTCCCGGTATCTGATTTTGAGATCGATTTCGGTATCAAGGGTACCCCCACCAACATGTTGTCCACATTTTTTGATACCATGGGGCAGGCCATCAACACCATGGCCCGGCCGGTGGACGCCATCAAACACCAGGCCAAAACCGTCACAGTGGGTACCAGTCGTATCAGTGAGACCTTTGAAGGGCCGTTATTTGACTCCCTGGCAGAGCACGGTCTCCAAATATCCCAGCTCACAAACAAAAATGTACTGGTCATTAAAAACCTTCAGGAAATTATCTCAAAGGTGAACGGTGCCCTGCTCTACCGGGTCACCGGTCTCAATCTGCTGGGTGAGGTGACGGACGATACCCGGATTCAGGTGATGTCGAAAACCGGTTCCCTGACGGATGAAACCTCCAGGGTGGAAACGGATCCGCGTCTGAAAGGTACAAAAAACATCATTGTCCGGGAAGGCAATGTTTATATCGGAAAAGGACGGAAGGACAATAGAAATATTCTTGTGATTCCGGCAATTTCGGCATCTCCGTCAAGCCCCAACACCTTAGAGTACCTCCTCTCTTTGAACGTTTCGTTCAAGTCTCCCGGAGAGGTCACCCTGCTTAAGAAAATCAAGGCCCTGGGCGGCAAGTACACCCGTCTCAAGGACTGGATACTGGAGAGCGAAAACATTACCTGGGATGACAAATACCTCAATCTGGTGGAAATCGAAACCCTGTTCGGGGCTACGGCGGAGAAAGCGGTGGAGGCGATCATCCGGGAAATAAACTAACCCGGATCCCTCTGAGGCGGGCAGTAGTACAATAAGCACTCAGCCCAGATGTGTTTTCAGCATGCCCGCCAGGGTATCCATGAGAAACGGTTTTTCAATACTGTCCGTGAAACCGAAAGTCGCCGGGGACGCCACGGCCGCATCCTCGGAATACCCCGACGCCACAAATACGGGTACGTT
>JAKSBB010000038.1 GCA_022361315.1 Desulfobacterales bacterium | reverse complement strand
ATAACGGCCGACACCATGTTCCAGGTGGACCACGATATCCCCGTTTTTCAACTCCTCCGGTGCGATGAATTCCGTTTTAAGGTTCCGGTGGGAAGTCTTCTGGCGGCGGATGATTTTCTTTCCGAAAATCTCATTTTCGGTGACCAGGGAAAAGTCTGACAGTTCAGGAGAAAACCCGCTGCTGAGACCGCTGATGGTGTAGTAGATTCCCGATTTTTTGCCGGAAAAGGCCCGAAAGTCGTTGCAGAGTGCAGGGACAATGCCATAGGGGGCAAGGAGAGATACCAGGCGTTTGGCCTGGGCATCCTGGGAAACGGTGCACAGCACCTTCCGGCCGTCGTCCTCCTGAGCTGACAGCCATTCAACAAGCGGACGCAATGGATTTTCTGATTTCCCCTGGGCTCTCAGACCCGCTGCCAGGTCCTGGGTGTCACGGTATGAAAAATCAACCACACGGGTATCGGCCTTATCCGTTTCAAACACCACCTGCTGGAATGACAGGGTGTGGTGCGCACCGATCTTGTCCGCCACCTTATCCCAGTCCATATATATGGAACCCGGATCAACGCAGAGACGGTTTTCCCGGGTGACGGTGTCAAAATTCAGCTTGGCTTTTGTGGAAAAATCTGCTGCCCTTGAGGCCAACAGATCCGGATCATCCAGAATGAATGCCGCCTGCTCGGGCAAATAGTCAAAGAGGGTGTCCAGACCTTCGTATACAATGGAGAGCATACTTTCGATCCCGGGAAACCTGCCGAACTCCCTGGTCTGGGTCACATATTCACGGATATCCGCAGCGGCGAGTCCCGCCTCGGTTCCCGCCTTTCTGAGCCGGGCCAGGACATGGGGCAGCTCCTCCCGGGAGATTACCGCCTCGGTGGCCGGAAGAATAATGGTTTCTTCAAGCTCCTTGATGCCCCGCTGGGTAAACGGGGAGAAGGTGCGGATGGATTCCACCAGGTCACCGAAGAACTCGATGCGCACCGGTTTGTCTTCCCCCGGCGAAAAGACATCAAGTATACCGCCCCTGACGGCGTATTCTCCTGGATCTTCCACCAGGGTCACCCGGCTGTAGCCCCCGGCTTCCAGATTCGTTACCAGAATGTCCCGGTCGGTCTCTTCATTTGCCATCACCAGCTCACTGACCCCGGATACCACCTGTTTGGGTATCAGGTACTGGAGCAGCGTATCCACATGGGTTACCAGCAGGTAGGGTTCTGCACCACCGTCCATAACTCTGGACAAGGCGGCCAGCCTGGAGGTGGAGGTTTCCCTGTGGTAGGAGAGGGATTTAAAGGGAAGGATATTGTAGCCGGGAAAATAAACAATCCGGTCCTCTTTTTCCGGCATGAAAAAGGCCAGATCATCCATAAAGGACCGGGCCGCCTTTGCATCCGGTAAAATCATCACCAGGGGACTGCGCTGTTTTGAAAAATATTCTGCTGTAAACCAGGCCTTGTGGGCGCCGTCTCCCTTGATGGAGACAATACTGCGCCGCTCTTTTGTCAGGGACTTGAAAAATGCGTCTGTCATGGGTATCCGAGGGGTTGTTCTGCTCAAACGTTTTATAAAACCGGCCAATACCAAAAGGCCCCTGGCGTTGTCATCCACATTGTTCCAATGGGATATTTACACCGCCGGGGCACTCCCTGTGTTTAAAGGAAACACCTTAAAGAAGCAAGGATAATTTATCTCCTGGTCCACCATAAAGATTCTGAACCAAAGATCAGCAACAGACCTCTTGCTTAGGCACGATTACGAATCTTTCATCTGCTATGCATCGGTATTGTAGGCCAGCAGCTTCTCGTAGGTTATCTCGTAGATTTCAGAATCAATATTCGCCCCCAGTCTTTTAAATTGTCCGGCGATAGTTGACGCGTCAAAAAGGTCATCCGAACCGAGAATCGGACTGCCGCCTCGCCGCCCCCTTTTTTCATCTCCTAAATCAACCTTATTATGTCGATATCCTTCTTTTTGAAACCAGGTTAATGCACGAGAAGACTTTTCCTTATCGTAGCAAAGCTGAATCCCGACGACTTGATCCGATGCATCCAGCCAAATCAATAGATCCATAGTCGTGTCAAAGAACCACCTTCTTTTTAGGCCTTCTTCTGATTTCGAGATATTTTTGATTTCATAAAGCATAGATTGAATTCATTTTTTCACATTGGGATTATGCCACTTCCAATTTTAGGCTTTTACCGATGGCTTTTGCATAATTTACAAGCGTCGACAACCGGATGTCTTCAGCATGATTCTCAATTCTTGAAATTGCAGATTTACCGGTTTTCAGTTTTATTGCTACCTGCTCTTGGGTCAGCCCGGCATCAAGTCTAGCCTGCTTGAGAAGCGCACCAATTTTAAACTGCTCATACCCCTGGTCGTAGTTTTGAGCAAATTTTGGACTCCTCTTTTTCCTTTTTTCGATATATCTATCAAGGTCATCCATATTTACCTCCTGCTCAAATATTCCTTCTTTCTTTTTTCAGCCAACCTGATTTCCTTTTTGGGAGTTTTCTGACTTTTCTTTTGAAACGAATTTGTCAAAATGATTAACTCCTGACCTTGGATAAAACCAAGGAGACGAAAAATATTGTTTCCAACGGTTACTCTTACTTCCCAGATATCATCTGTATTGACCAGTTTTTTGAAATACTTCT
>JAKSBB010000450.1 GCA_022361315.1 Desulfobacterales bacterium | reverse complement strand
GTCCGGGAGAGTCAGGCAGCCGTATTTTTTTACAACGGCAAGGCGGTGGGCGCGTTCGGTCCCGGCCGCCATACCCTGAAGACGGCCAACATCCCCATTCTGACGAAAATCGCCAGCCTTCCCTGGGGATTGACGTCCCCCCTGCGGGCCGAGGTCTATTTCACGAACCTTAAAACCTTTACCAGCCTGAAATGGGGGACCCGGGATCCGGTGGCGTTCAAGGATACGGAACTGGGCCTGGTTAGGCTCCGGGCCTTTGGCGTATTCAACATCCGCATCGTCCAGCCCGTCCTGTTCGTCAACCGGCTGGTGGGCACCCAGGGGGTGCTGTCCACGGATGAGGTGAGCGACTACCTGAACCAGGTGGTGGTCTCCCGGTTCAACGATTATATCGGTGAGCGGATTTCAACGATCTTTGATCTGCCGGCCCGGTACGACGAATTGTCGGAGGGACTTGCCGGGCGCCTGAAAGAGGACTTCTCCCATTTCGGACTCCACCTGTCCCATCTGTTCATCAACGCCATTACCCCGCCCCCGGAAGTTCAGAAGGCCATTGACGACAAGAGCCGCATGGGCGTGTTTGACGACATGAACAAGCTCATGCAGATGAAAACGGCCATGGCCATGGAAAAAATCGCCGAGGGGTCCGACGGCCTGGCCTCAGACGGTGCCGGTGGCGCCATGGGTATGGGAATGGGTATGATGCTGCCAGGCATGTTCGCACAGGCCCAGACGCCCCCCCAGGGAAAGGACACGGCGGCAGGAACCACCTCCCAACCGGCGGCGGTCTGCCAGGAATGCAGCAACCAGATTCCCGCCAATGCCAATTTCTGTCCCCTCTGCGGCCACCAGCAGGTGATATTTGAAAAATGCACGAACTGCGGAAAAAACATCACCCCGGGCACCCGGTTCTGCCCGAGATGCGGAACGAAGACGGAAAACAGGGATCAGGCCATATTCTGCAGCAAATGCGGCGCGGAAAACCTGGGGTCAGCCGTGTTCTGCAACCAGTGCGGGGAGAGGCACGTACCACCCGACGAAAATAAATAACCTACGGGAGACGCCTATAGATGACCGGCGGCATTTCCATTGAACACCATTGCCCCCAATGCGGGGCGCCGGTATTTCTGGATGAAACAGACCGGTTCTTTGCCTGTCCCTACTGCCGGGTAAAGTCCTGCATCGCCCAGAAAGGGTTCGGGCGCTATTACCTCACACCCCACGAGGATATTCCGGAAACCGTCTCCCCCGTTTATCTTCCCTATTGGCGATTCAAAGGCGTGCAGTACGCCTGTACGCTGTCCGGTGTGGATCACTGGTTTACCGATGTTTCCGTTCTTGCCGTCGACCACCTCCCCCCCTGTCTGCCCTTCTCACTGGGGTTCAGGTCCCAGGCTTTGACCTTAAAACGGGTGTCGGCCAGGACCCAAGGCACCTTTGTCCATCCGCGGCCCTTTAAGGAGAGCATGAACACACTTTCCGGCCGTTCCAGGCAGCAACGCCGGGGGAAAAACACGCTATCCCCCCTTATTACCGAAGATATCGGTGAAACCTTCAGCCTCATTTACGCCCCCTATTATGAATGTGACGGCAAGATTTACGATGGGGTTCTCAACACACCGCTGGGACCGTCCCGGAGCCCGACAGAGGCCCATGAATCAGAAACAGACAGGGGAACGATCTTCGCCGCCCTCAAGGCCTGCCGCCCTGAAAAGGAGACCCGCATCCTATCCGGTGTCTGCCCGGGATGCGGATGGGATCTTGAGGGCCACGCCGATTCCCTGGCCCTGGTCTGCCGGAACTGTGAATCCCTCTGGCAGCCCAGGCAGGAGAAGCTGGACCGGATCAGGTTTGCATCTGCCGAACCTGAATCCCCGGAGGATGTCCTCGTTCCCTTCTGGAAAATGAAAGGCCGCCTCCGTGGCCTTCCCCTGAAAACCTATGCCGATCTTGCCCGCCTGTGCAACCTGCCCCGGGTATTAACGGAGGAGCTTGCCGGACAAGAGATTTTTTTCTGGGCACCGGCCTTTAAGATCCGCCCCCGGATCTTCCTGACCCTGTCCCGGCAGTTCACCCTTGCCCAGCCGGTTCCGGGCCTTACCAAACGTATCCACCCGAATCCGTATCAGCCCGTCACCCTTCCTGCAGCCGAAGCCCTTCAGAGTATCAAGGTCACCCTGGCCTCCCTAATCCGTCCCGTCAAGGATCACCTGCCGCAACTGGCCGCGGCCCGGCTCAAACCGGTGTCGGCCACCCTTGTCTTTCTGCCCTTTGAAGAAGGCCACCATGAGCTGATCCACAGGGATATGAACCTGGCCATCAATACCAACGTCTTGAAATTGTCCGGCAACCTGTGATATTGAAACGGGGTTGTTTCTGAAGATTTAAGGTATACAAATAAAATTTTATGAAAAAATCATTTTCTCTCTCCGGATTCCTGAACCTGTTTTTGCTCATGCTGATTACCGTTTCCCTGTCAGGTTGCGACAAAGAAGCGCCTCTGTCCCCCCTTGAACAGAAACTTGCCATCTACCTGAACAATATGCAGGCATCGGCCGTCTCCCTTCAGCATTCTCTGGATGCCATAGAAGAGGCGCGGATCACAAATACACAGGAACGTATGCGCTCGGCCCTCAAACTTATTCATAAGGCGTTTTATTCCCTTGAAACCGCTGACTACGACGTGAGTGCATACATCAATTACGTCAACAACAACAGAATTGACATCAGTGCCCAGGGCCTTGATCCTTATCTGGATATCCGGGAAATCCTCGACCGCCATCTGTCTCAGAAGCGCAGGGCCATGAAAAGCTACCTGATTCAATTGGAACGTTGGTTATCTTATTCCGCCAATAATTATACCAGACTGAAGTCCGGAGATCTCAGGGTCAGAAAAAGCTATGATTCCCTGTTGATTGGCGTAAACCGAATGCTGAAGAAATACAATTCGGCCAACGACCAATACCACCGGTACACTCACGCCTTTGTTCAGCGGTATCCGCAGCTGACAAAAAAGTTCAAACGCCAGTACAAAACCATGAAAGAAGAAATGGGATGGTTATGACACCAAGAATTTATAACCACTCATCCGGGTGAAAGGTCTGCCCCCACTCCTCATAGATCATTTTAAGGGTACCGTTATTGATGAGCTTGGGGATTTCCCGATTATAGATCCTGATGAGCTGCCTGGATTTTGGGGTGTCTGCAAAGGCCACATAGGATTTTTCGCTCCACAGCACCACTTTACGATAAAGCCCCATATCAATATCGTTATCCTGGATATAGGTATCCAAATCGATCAGGGCGTCGATATAGAAATCAAAGCGGTCAAGATTCAGCTGCTGCCAGGCTTCTTCATGGCTGTCCACCTCATGCCACTGTACCAGTTGCACCGAGGCCAGGTGAGGGTCGGTATGGTAGTTGTAGCCCCGCAGCCAGACGGCCCGTTTGTAGTCCATGGAATTCACGCCATGCCAGTCCAGAAGAGAGGCTTTTTTAAACACCACAGCGGTCCGTTCCAAAAACATGGGGTAATCCGGGATAAGTTGACCGTGCGCCGCTGCATGGTCTTTCCACACACAGAGCATGGCATCCGCTTTTTTCGCATCCACAGTGGCCTGGCATCGCTTCCACGGGGCGAAAGTGGGCTGGATATGAAGACCTGAGGCCGCATACACCGCCCGGATAATATCAAAGAAGAGTCCAGAGCCGTCCCGGTTGGTCTGTCCTTCCCATTCCGGTGTGATGATGTGAATCGTATTTTCAGAACTGTCCTGGAACGGATTCTGGGCCAGCGCGACAGCAGACGTACCAAAGACGATCAGACAAATCCCGACGGAGATAATCCCATAGGTGATGTTTCTCTTCATTGTATCTTTGTGCTCTGTATTTCCTGTAATCTGTTTTCCGGGCAAACTTGGAAACGCAGTATATACGATTTTCAGCGTATTGTCCTGCATATTTATCCCGGGAATGGGTTAAAATAAAACAACCGCCCGGGGCCAGGTCCCCAGGCGGTTGTTATGATTGTACGATGTATTGAGGTTATATTCTACAGCAGATCCGCGTAGAAATCATTCCCCTTATCATCCACAATGATAAACGCAGGAAAATTCTCAACCGTAATCATATACACGGCTTCCATTCCCAGCTCTTCGTATTCCACCAGTTCCACCTTCTTGATGAAATCTTTACCCAGACGGGCCGCAGGGCCGCCGGGAGACCCCAGGTAAAAACCGCCGTATTCTTTACAGGCATCCGTCACCTGCTGGGTGCGGTTACCCTTGGCCAGCATGATCATGGAGGCCCCTTCCTTCTGGAAGACGGGGACATAGGGGTCCATCCGGCCGGCAGTGGTGGGGCCGAAGGAACCTGAGGCTTCGCCTTCAGGGGTTTTGGCCGGGCCAGCGTAGTAGATGATATGGTTCTTAATATAATCGGGCAGGCCGTCGCCGGCTTCGAATCTTTCCATGAACTTGGCGTGGGCGATGTCCCGGGCAACAATGATCTTGCCGGAGAGGGACAGGCGGGTGGACACGGGGTACTTGGAGAGTTCCGCACGGATCTCGTCCATGGGACGGTTGAGATCCACTTCCACGGCAGGGGCCATTTCAGGCTCGGCTGCCGGGAGAAAGCGCTTGGGATCTTCTTCAAGCTGCTCCAGGAAAATACCGTCCCGGGTGATCTTGCCCTTAATCTGGCGGTCTGCGGAGCAGGAAACGCCGATGCCGATGGGGCAGGAAGCACCGTGGCGGGGCATCCGGATGACCCGGATATCCAGGGCAAAATGCTT
>JAKSBB010000208.1 GCA_022361315.1 Desulfobacterales bacterium | reverse complement strand
CCTATTACCGCCACATCTAAAAGATACAGATACCGCCCTTCGGGCGTAACGATCTCACTCAATCGGCCGGGTTCCGGGCCGATCGCAGTAAAACACGTTCGATCCCGCAGCCGGAGGCCCTGCAGGTGCAGGAACCCGCTTTGGAAAACAGCCGGCCCCGAGGCCGCTTTCGCCCCTTGAATGCAGTGCCGGAACGAACATCACAACACCACATTTAAAACCGCTCTGGAGTATAAACTTTATGCCCGTGGTTTGGCAAGTTGCATCCGCTTTCAATCTTACATTATTTTTACAAATCCGGACTGATAAGCATTGAAATTTTAACTGACTTGTGGAAATATGAATCGTTTGCCGCTAAAATTGATTTAGATAATATTATCGATTCATCAAAAAGGGAGCCGATATGAAAACAATTGATGAAGCCAAATTAAAAGATATTGTAGGGGAGAAAAACCTGAAGACCGATCCGTCCGACCTCTATGTTTTTGGCTCGGATTCATCTGTCCACCATGCAATGCCGTGGGCGGTTGTCCGGCCGGAAAACACATCCCAGGTCCAGGACATTATGAGGTATGCCAACGAAAATAAAATCCCGGTGATTGCCCGCGGCGGCGGTTCAGGCATGTGCGGTCAGACCGTTCCGGTGGAAGGCGGCATTATCCTGGATATGAAACGGATGAACCGGATCCTTGAAATCAATCTCGAAGATGTCTACTGCCGGGTTGAACCCGGTGTTGTTGACGATGACCTCAACCTTGCCCTGAAAAAATACGGGGTGTTTTACCCGCCCACACCGGCTTCCAGCCGTATTGCAACCATCGGGGGCGAAATCGCCAATAACGCCAGCGGGGTCCGGTCCGTCAAATACGGCGCCACCAGGGACGCGGTACTGGGCATGAAAGTGGTGCTGCCCAACGGCGATCTGGTCAGCCTGGGCGCCCATACCCGTGTGGAGGCATCCGGGTATCAGCTTCACAAACTCATGGTGGGCTCCGAAGGCACCCTGGGGGTCGTTGTCGAAGCTACCTTAAGCTTTGTTCCCATTCCGGAGTTCCGCTGCATGGGGGTGGCCAATTTTGACACCCTTAAAGATGCCGGGGAAGCCATCGGCTCCATTATGGCATCCGGTGCCATCCCGTCCATGCTTGAGCTGGTTGATTCCGTGGCCATCAAGGCCGTTAACAAAACCATGGACCTGGGATTGAAAGAGGTGGCCGCCGCCCTGATTTTTGAAGCGGACGGCATGGTCAAAGAAGCGGTTGATTACGAAATTAATAAGATGAAGAAAATCTGCGAACAGCATAATGGTAAAGATATATACGCCAGTTATGATCCCAAGGAGCGGGCAAAAATATTCCTGGGCCGCAAGAAGCTCTTCCCCGCGCTCTCAAAATACGACGACAACCTTGCCAGCACTTCCCTGGCCGATGATATGGCGGTTCCCTACTCCAAAATGGCGGAAATGGCCGGGAAAATCCATGAAATTGCGGCGAAAAACGACATCATTATGACGGCCTACGGCCACTGCGGTTCCGGCTGCATGCACACCAAAATCCTCATGGATACCAAGCGAAAAGACCAGTGGCAATCTGCAAAAGCTGCTATCACCGAAGTCTATGACTATGTTCGGTCGGTCAATGGTACCACCAGTGCGGAACACGGTATCGGCCTTTCCAAGGCTGAATCCTTTAAGGTGGAAAAATCGGATTCTCTCAACCTTCTGACAGCCATCAAGAAAGCGCTTGATCCCAATAACATCCTTAATCCGGGCAAGCTCATGCAGGCACCGGACAACTGGGTGACCGCCACTGATTTAAGATATTCCGTGAACAGCTAAACGACAAAAGGTGAACAATATGGAAAATAAAACAAAAGATTTTAAACACCTTGAAAAATGGCAGGGGACACTGGCCAATTGTATCCGCTGCGGCTACTGCTTTGAACACTGCCCCATGTTTAAACATACGGGCTGGGAATCCGACGCCCCCAGAGCCAAGATAATCACCGCCTTCGGTCTGGCCACCGGCGAGATCAAACTCACCCCCTACTCCGCGGAAAAGATGTTCAACTGTTTTTACTGCAAACGGTGTGAATCCGCCTGTTCCTCCGGGGTTAAACTGACTGAAGTGTTCACCGATGCCAAACAGGACCTGATGGACATGGGACTCAAAGGTCCCGGCACCACCTCCGTCACCTATATGAATTGCGCCCGCTGCCTGATCTGCGTCGGTGCCTGTCCCCACGATGCCCGCTCCCATACCGAAGACGGTATCGAGACCAACCCGGCCAAATGTAAGGCCTGCGGTATCTGTGTGGAAGTCTGCCCGGCCGGGGCCGCCACCATTGAGAACACCTTCGGCACCTCCCGTTCCGAGCTGACGGACCGGGCCAAAGCCTTCCTGGATGCCCACAACGACGCCCAGGTCATCGTCTTTGCCTGTAACTGGTCCTACTACCCGGAACTCCAGGCCTCCCGCCTGCCGGAATCCGAGACCAAAGACAACGACTATGAAATCCTGGTGAACATGTGCGGCGGCCGCCTCGAAGCCCAATTGCTCATGGCCCCCTTCCTGAACAAGGCCAAGGGTGTGCTTGTGGCCTGCTGCCCCGAAGGGGAATGTCAGCATGACGGTAACAAAAAGGCCATCAAACTCGTTGAAAACCTGAAAACCACCCTGGAAAAGGTGGGCATTGACAGCTCACGGATCCAGCTGGTGGAGATTCCTGCCGGTGACAAGACCCTCTTCCAGGCGGAAATCGACACCTTTGTTGACCAGATGAACCAGTTAGGCCCCATTCGCTGATAAGGAGATTAAAAAGAAGATGCAGATAGACGTACCCTACGGAAAAGACGGCACCATGTCCGCCACCCTGGATGACGACATCCAGGTGGGGTTCCTGGAAGCCAACGATGTTGAAATTTCGGATGAAGACAAGTGCATTGAAGCGGCCATTGCCAACCCCATCAATTCAAGGGACTTCAAGACCTTTATCGGGGATGCCAAGAATGTACTGGTGATCGTGAATGATGCCACCCGCCCCACACCCACCAAAAAGGTGCTGGACGTTATCTTCCCCGAGCTTGAAAAAGTACCCTACAATTTCATCATCGCCACCGGTGCCCACAGGGGCCCCAGCGAAGAAGAGTACCTCCAGATCTTCGGCCCTTATTACGAGAAGGTGAAGAACAACATCATCGTCCACGATGCCCGTAAAGATGAAGATATGGTTCTCATCGGCAAATCCACCAACGGTACGGACATGTACGTAAACAAGGCCGGTGTTGAGGCGGACAAGTTCATCATCATCTCCTCCGTAGAGCCCCATTACTTCGCAGGCTACACCGGCGGCAGAAAATCCTTCCTGCCCGGTATTGCCGGTTACAAAACCATCGAACAGAACCACAAACTGGCACTGGTACCCGAAGCCAAAGCCCTGGCCCTGGACGGCAACCCGGTTCACGAAGATATGATCGATGCCATCAAAACCGTCAAACAGGAGATCTTCTCCATCATGACGGTACTGGACAAGCATCACAAGGTTTACGCCACCTGCTGCGGCCATATCAACGATTCATTTCACGCCGCCATTGACCGGGCCAACGAGGTTTTTGCCGCCAAGCTGAAAGAAAAAGCAGACATCGTTGTCTCCATCGTGAAATTCCCCCAGGAAATCGATCTGTATCAGGCCCAGAAAGGCATCGACAATGCCAAGCTGGCCCTGAAGGAAGACGGCATCATGATCCTGGTGGCCAAGTGCCGCTGCGGCATCGGCGGCAAGGCCTTTGCCGACCTGCTGGGCTCCTGCGACTCCCCCAAGGCCGCACTGGATAAAATCGAAGAAGGCTATGTACTGGGCTACCACAAGGCTGCCAAAATGGCCGAGATCGGCCTCTGGGCCCAGATGTGGGGCGTCACCGACATCGAGCCGGACGTCATATCCAAGCTCTTTATCACCCCCCAGCCGGATCTCCAGACGGCTCTGGACAAGGCCATTGAAGAAAAAGGCAAAGATGCCACAGTCCTGTTTCTCATGGACGGCGGCCTGACCGTGCCCTTGGTTGGTTAATTAATACTTGGCTGATTGCCAAGCCAATTAATCTGATAAAAACTGCAGTCCTGCACCCGGCAAGGCTGCAGTTTTATTTTATGCCGTTGAATTTCTTAATGACAAATCCCCTTTCTTCCCCCCGGCATCTCCCCCACTTCTGACTAAACACATCTGTATATCCACACAGTTCTAACCGTCTTAAACACCGCGTTCAAAACACGATCACCCACAATTTAACCAACTGAATCCAATGCACATCCCACTCAAATCTCCCCCGTGGTACGGTTTTTGGAATATTTCGTTTCAGAATTTGGGACTGCCATGAGCGAATAACCGGAGCCCCGTGACATGATAAATCCGCGAACCACATGGAACGAATTATATATGGAGGCCATCTGATTCGGATGGAAAGCCAATGGCCGGAAGATACGCGCGCTTAAAAACAGAATGGCAGATGCGGGGCTGGGAAAATTTGCCCTTTGCCGTCATGAACTGGAAAACAGCGGATATCAGACCGTTTTCAGACCGGCTCGCCCACGTGGCCCGGGCCTGTGACGGAGAAACGAATTTCGATTCCCCCCTCTTTCTCCCCGCACACCGCACCCTGCTGGATAAACTCATTGAGAACGGTATTGTAGAGGGGTGTGCCAAGGGAGAGGCTATATTAGATGGCCAGGAGTTTCGAAAAGCGGAGATCCCCTACCTGGACGGCATCCACTGGGCCGTCACCGGCCGCTGTAATATGCGCTGCAGACATTGTTATATGTCATCCCCGGACGGCGGCTATACGGACCTTGGGGATGAAGCCATAGACCGGATTATCAGCCGGTTTGCCGAAGCCAACCTTCCCCAGGTCACGCTCACCGGCGGAGAACCCTTTGTCCGCAAGGATATTTTTCAAATCATCCGAAAACTGCTGGACAGACGGATACGGGTCAACCAGATACACACCAACGGCGTACGGGTCACCGACAAAGCCCTGGAAACCGTTAAAACCTTAGGCGCGGCCCCGGTTTTCAGCCTCGGCTTTGACGGCATGGGCACCCACGATGACATGCGGGGCGTACCGGGCAGCGAATCCCGTGTGCTTGATGCCGCCCGGAGAATCCGGCAGGCAGGCTTTCAGGTGAATATCGCCACCAGTATCGACATAAAATCCCGGGGCAGCCTGATGGCCACCTACGATAAACTCAGGGATCTTGACGTCCAGTCCTGGCAGATCTCCCCGCCCCACAGGACCGGCAATTGGCAGACCTCGAGCACCGCCATTTCCCTGGACGGAGAACTGGCGCTGTACCACCCCCTGCTCATACGCTGGCAAAAGGACGGCTGCCCCTTCCACCTGAAACTCGGTGCCATGTATAACAGCAGGGACCAGGCGGCCGGCACCCACCGGCCTGCCCGGCAACTCTGCCACAACCCCACTCACTTTTCCTGTGGTGTCTGCAGCAGTTCCCCCTACCTGATGCCCGACGGCACGATGTTACCCTGCCGCATGTTTGCCGGCTCAGGCCTTACCGGCATGCCCAACCTCCTCACAGAGGGCCTGTCTGCCATCTGGCAAAAATCCCGTCTCAAAGAGGTGGCGGAGACCCGGAAAAACCGGATTCTGAACCGCAACACCAAACGCAGCGACTGCTACCTGTTCGAGCCCAGCGCGGATTGCGGAGCCCTTTACACGGGGCTTGCCCGGATCCGGGGCGAAGACGGCTGCCTCCCCGGCCTTATCGATTATGGCTAAACACTTCTGTCTATCCAGACGGGGTACGGCCACAGCCATTCCGGCCGGAGCCAAGCGGCCATTTTATATAACCACTCAATATTGAAGACTATTTCAACCAACACATTTCCCGGCACGGTTCTTGGAACAGTCTTGGATTAGTTTTGGAGTAATCTTGAAAGAGTAAACGGCCGACACGGTCACCAACAGAGGAGAAAACCGTTATGAAAACATTATTTACACCCAACACACTAAAAAAGCTGACCCTGGTTTTGATTCTCCTTGGGATTATCACCGGTGGCGCCTATGCTTCGAAGTTCGGGGGCGGGCAGTGCACTTACGTATTGAATGTTAAAAATTCAATCGGAACGGTCGGCAGTGATGCGCCCGGCATCATCATCAGCAATGCCAAAGTACACTACCTTGATTTTACACAGTGGAAGAGCACCGATGCCGGCAGCGGGACCACCGGGGAGCTGAGTGCCGGGTATACAAAGACCATGACCACCACAATCTCCTATGACCTTGGCAAATACTCATACAAATTCAGTTTTGACTAGAAATGTTCCGACGAGGGTGAAACCCAATCCTATACCACTGACATGAGGGATTATCCGTTTTCCGGAGATGGGACGGTAACGGTTCAAATCGACAGTTGTTACAATGATCCGTTTGAGCATTGATTCGGCCCGTATAGGGTCAACCTGCACCACCATCTTTGGTAGCAACGCTTCAAATCACTGTGATGAAGCGCCCTTAAAAAAAGGCCCGGCTCGTCCCTGCGGCGAAAAGGGTCTTTTAAAAAATAACCCGGCAGCAATCTAAGCTGCCATTCTCAGACATCCACCTTAAACCCCAGATCCACTTCGGATGCAGGAATTCCTCCACGAATCCCCCAATTATCCAGTGGGATGTCATGGAGCACGATAAACACATCGGTGGCCCGGATACCCAGCGCCTCCAGTTTGGTAACGATGCCCCGGTATAACGCCCGCTTTGCATCCAGGGACCGTCCGGAGAAAATGCTTATTTCCACCAGGATGTAATTCTCGCTCTTTTCCGGTGACACCTGAAAATCATCCGGGTGATATTCCCGGAATCTGATATCACGGTCATCTTCGGGAATTTTGAAGGCGTCCCGCATGGCCGAATGGACGGCATCCATGATTTCTTTTTTCCGGGATGAATTCCGGGGTTTCCGCGTTTCTATTTTGACAAGCGGCATTTTTTCCCTCCAGAGTGTTGATAGATACCGAAACAGATACCCTCTCCCGCCCATAAAAAGCAAGCCCAAGATGACCAAACAAGATAAATGAAAATGCCGATCCAATCTAACGTTTTTATTTTGCCCGCACCGGCCAATTCTGATAGGATACTTTTTTAAACCGGCAACCCTATCAGTAGCAAAGGCATGACATGGACGCATATCTGAACATTGTTAAGAAGATACTGGCTGAAGGCACCGTAAAACACAACCGTACCGGCGTAAATACCATCGCCGTGCCGGGTGCCATGTTCGAACACGACATGTCTAAAGGCTTTCCCCTGCTCACCACCAAATACATGCCCTTCCACCTGGTTGCCAGCGAACTGGAATTCTTTATCAAGGGCATCACGGACAAAGAATGGCTGCGGGAAAGAAAGAACCATATCTGGGATGAATGGTGCTCCCCCCTGAAAGTGGCATACGGTCACGATGAGGAAACCCAGAAGCAGATGATGGCTGAACGGGAGCTGGGTCCCATTTACGGATTTCAATGGCGGCATTTCGGTGCCCGTTACACCGCCCACGATCAGCCACCGGCGACCCCCGGGGTGGATCAGATCAAACGGGTGGTGGAGATGCTGAAAACCAATCCCGATGACAGGCGGATGCTCGTTTCCGCCTGGAACCCCGCGGACCTGGATAAGATGGCCCTGCCCCCCTGTCACTACGGCTTCCAGGTCACGGTATCCGGCGGCAAACTGAACCTGCTCTGGAACCAGCGGTCCGTGGATACGGCCCTGGGCCTGCCCTTCAACATTGCCAGCTACGGCCTGCTGCTTACGCTTCTGGCAAAGGAAGCCGGTTTTGACCAGGGTAAACTGGTGGGCTTTTTAGGGGACACCCATATCTACGAGAATCATGTGGATGGCCTGAACGAACAATTGAAAAGAGAACCTTACCCCCTGCCGGAAATAGAGACCCGAAATTTTACCTCCATCTTTGACTGGGAATATACGGATACCGAACTAACCGGCTATCAGCACCATCCGGGCATCCGGTTTGACATTGCGGTATAGTGTTCTGATTTCCTCCAACTAGAAGGTCATCTGCGTTTCTTCAGCTTTTGATTCGCCTTCGTCAGATGAATCCGCCGGAGTCCCTGTGGTTTCTCCATCCCGGGTCTCATTACCGTCGTCTTCCTCAACATCAAGCCGCGGGTCCATGTGGATGGCCACATTTGAGGTCTGCTTCATGATCACAAAATCCACCTGCTCTTCCGGCGGAACGATCTCGGCCATTTCAAGGCTCCGCCATGCAATGGACAACACCACAAAGACAAGGCTGCCGTAGATGAAATAGTAATAGAGGCCGTAGGGCGTCCCGGCCAGGCTCATGGTGGTGGAGGCGGCCATGGGTCCGAGAATGGAGCCCAGGCCGTAGGATAAGAGAAGTGCTGAACTGACCTTTACCACATCTTCGGCATCGAACATATCATGGGCCCTGGCCACGGAAACGGGGTAAATGGTGAATAAAAATCCGCCGAAAAATACGGTCCCCCCTAAAATCATCTCCACATGGCCGTTTCCGATGAAGGCGATAAAGACGGAAACCCCGGCCAGTACCAGGCCGATCCCGGGAAGGATCAGGGTCCGGTCAAACCGGTCCGACAATATGCCCACCGGCCATTGAAACAGAAGGCCACCCACGATGCTCAGGGCCATGAACCAGGAAAGCTGGGCCACATCCAGGTCGATCTGATGGGCAAACACCGGGGCCATGGCATAAAACCCGGAAATGAGAATCCCGGAGATGAAACAGCCCGTCATTCCGATGGGGGCTTTCCGGCAGACCCGGGACAGGCGGATGCCTTCCCGTTTGGGAAGTTCGGGATGCATGGCCTTTGTCACGGCTACCGGAACAATGCTCAGCACCATGAAAATACTGATTACCAGATACAGGGTCTGGCTTTCGATATCGGCCAGATTCAGCATCTTCTGCCCCAGGGTACCACCGAGATAGGTCATGATCATATAGATGGAAAAAATACGACCCCTCACCCAGGGTTCGGCACATTCGTTGAGCCAGCTTTCAATGACCATGAACATCCCCATGTTGGCAAGGCCGCTGAAAAAGCGCAGGGCCATCCACAGGGGAACCGAAAGATAAAGCCCGTGGATCAGTACCATCACGGCACCTACAGCGGCAAAGGCGGAAAACGCCCGGATATGCCCCACGCTGCGAATAATTCTTCCGCAGCAGAATGTGCCCGTGGTCAGTCCCATAAAATACACCGTCAGCACCATACCCGTGGTCTGTACCCCGACCCCGGCCATGGTGAGCCGCAGACTTAAAAAGGTGTTTAAAAGCCCTAAACCCGTCAGCAGAAAAAACACCGATGAGTAGAGTGAAATAAAGGGTTTCAGCAATGGCAGAATAGATGTTTTTGAGATCATGGCAAGATTCCTCAAAAGGTGGATTTCGGCGCATAATAAATCCGGTTCAGCGGGATGTCAATATGAAAACGAACATGGGTCAAAATGACGCATCCTTCTGAATTTATTTCATATAAAAACCATTCGTACAGAAAACACATATGTGAGCCCTCCTGTTTCAACCGCAGAATGCCAAAGTCATTGACTTATTCGCAGGCGAACTGATAGGTTTTCAGTATCACAGTAAAATTCGTCCCCCCATACCTGATGCCCTGATGCTGTGATCATCATTAAGGCCAGGGTTCCCCTTTCCCGGGCAGGGACCCTTCATATTGTCTTCTTATTAAGGAGGAATGACATGGATCAGAAAGAATTGAAAAAAATCCTGGCGGGATTTTGTGCCGCCGGTCTCCTTGCCGGTTCATCCGCCCTGGTGCCGGAATGCCTCGCCAGCAGCGGCTGAGGGGATAAAAAATCGGGAACAGGTAGTTCCCAGAGCGGCTGAAGCGGCAGCCACAGTGGGTCAGGTGACACCACAACAGACGAGGAAAAACCGCCGGTTGACGACGGTACCGCCACAAAACCCGAAAAACCCAAGAGCGGCTGAGGGTAACCATTGTCATGCGGTTCGCATGACCTCCCCCCGGCCATGGGCATGAACAATCTCCCATGAAACCATCTTTAAATAACTTAAACCATTATTTTTCCAACTGCCGCAGGATCCTCGGAAATACTGCCTGGGACAGGATTCTGGCGGCATTGGAACCCCATGAACCCGATGCCTTCGTCCGTCGTCTTGGTACCATGACGGAAACAGAAGGATTACCACCCTTTCTAAAAGAACTGGCTGCATTGGAGATGGCATTCAGAACCTTCTGCCGGTCTTCCGGAAACCAGCCGGAACCGGTTGAAGTACTCACCGTGAATCCGAAGCTTCTGCTTCTGCCGGTGCAATGGCAGCACCTGCCGCACCTTCTGGAAGAGAATGCGCCGGATGCCCATCACCGGGACACTCCGGAACCAAAGAAAAGGGAAGGACACATCCTGATATGGCGGTCTCCAACAACAGGCCACGTCCATTGCCGGGATGCCGCCGATGACGACCTGCTTGCCTTAAAACTGGTGGTGGAAGGTATTGATCCCGAAGCACTGAGCGCCCGGGAAAAGACACCAATAGGAAAAATCCAGGCCATCATCCACCGTGCCGTGGACCAGGGCCTTCTCATTGCCCCTGAGACAAAGATCGTCAGAACGCCAAACCGCTATGCGGCCCGAAGCGGCGGGGAATCTTTCCTTAAAAGCGATGTATTCACCCTGCAATGGCATGTCACCCAGGCCTGCGATCTCCATTGCAGGCACTGTTATGACAGAAGCGACAGGACCAAAATGAGTTTTGCCGACGCCCGGAGGATCCTCGATGATTT
>JAKSBB010000691.1 GCA_022361315.1 Desulfobacterales bacterium | reverse complement strand
GGGGATAATGAAGTCCATATCCTCCACCAGCAGCTTTTCGTCAAAGGCTTTGGCCACTTTTTCCGCCACAACCACTTTGGCACCCAGTCTCGGTCCCGGCGGAATAAAGATTTCCATCTCCTGTTCCTGCTGCTGGACGTCTTTTTTCAGCAGTTCCTCGTAGGCTTTGATCCTGGCTTTGGACTTGGTCCGTTTGCCTTTGGGGGACATGTTGATCCAGTCCAGCTCCCGCTGCAGGGTCTGCTGGCGTTTGCTTTCGGACTTCTGCTCGTTGGCCAGGCGACGCTGTTTCTGGTCCAGCCAGGAGGAGTAATTGCCCTTCCAGGGGATGCCTTCGCCCCGATCCAGTTCGAGAATCCAGCCGGCCACATTGTCAAGGAAGTACCGGTCATGGGTCACGGCGATGATGGTGCCTTCAAACCGGCTGAGGTGTTCCTCCAGCCAGGCCACGGACTCGGCGTCCAGATGGTTGGTGGGCTCGTCCAGCAGGAGGATGTCCGGTTTTTGAAGCAAGAGGCGGCAAAGTGCCACCCGGCGTTTTTCACCACCGGAGATGACGTTTACAGGGGTGTCGCCCGGCGGGCAGCGCAGGGCATCCATGGCCATTTTCAGCCGGGAGTCCAGGTCCCAGGCATCCATGTGGTCCAGTTTCTCCTGGAGGCGGCCCTGCTTTTCGATCAGGGCATCCATCTCATCGTCGGACATGGGCTCGGCAAAAGCTTCGGATACTTTTTCATATTCGTTGATAAGATCAACGGTTTCCTGGACCCCCTCCTCAACCACCTGTCTGACGGTTTTGGTGGAGTCCACCAGGGGTTCCTGCTCCAGGTACCCTACGGTAAACCCTTTGGACAGGATGGTTTCTCCCTGAAATTCGGTATCCACACCCGCCAGGATTTTCAGCAGGGAGGATTTACCGGAGCCGTTCAGACCGAGCACGCCGATCTTGGCCCCGTAAAAGTAGGACAGGGAAATGTCTTTGAGCACCTGGCGTTTGCCGTGGAATTTGCTCACGTTGATCATTGAATAAATGACTTTTTTAGTATCTTCGGTCATGGTTACTCCTAAGGTATTCGGGTCTTCATATTCGGGTGGTTCTGCAGCCTCTGGGTGAAGGCTATGATTCGTTCAGGGCTGCGATACATTCAATCTCCACCAGGGCATCCTTGGGCAAACGGCCCACCTCAAAGGCGGAACGGGCGGGCTTGTGGCCGGAAAGGGCGGCTTCATAGACCTTGTTCATGCCGAGGAAATCATCCATGGTGTCCAGAAATATAGTGGCTTTCACAATGCGGTCAAGACCGGATCCGCAGGCATCAAGAACCGTCTTCAGGTTGTCCATGACCTGTTGGGTCTGTTCTTCAATGGCGGTGCCCTTGATTTCCATGGTGGCGGGGTCCAGGGGGATCTGGCCGGAGCAATAGACCATATCGTTGTGGATCACGGCGTGGCTGTATGGACCGATGGCGGCAGGGGCCTTGTCTGCAATAATAGGTTTCATATCGTTTCTCCTGTAATTATAATTTTTTTATACCCAAGCGGGGTGGTACCCAATTGGATTAATTGTATTGGGTGACCACCGGTTCCTTGAGGATCATATCTATGGATTCCCTGGCGGTTCTGGCAATGACGGGGAAATCGTCACTGAGCTTGGTCATTTGCCGTAAGTTTTCCGCCGTTCTCAGGATCAGCCGTGCAAAATCCCCTTCCGCGTAGTCCGAGCCTGTCATCAGTTCATCCCAGGGGGTATCGTGGGCCCAGGCATTGAGCAGTATCGCCGGCTGGATAAAGAGGTTGGGGGCGGGGAAGCCCTGTTTGAGCATGGTGATGGCAAAGGGTTTGAGGCCCTTTCTCAGGGTCAGGAAGGTTTCCTTCAGCCGTTTGGGAATGGCGGTCTGGTAAAGGGGATCATCCTTGAATTCTTTCTCATTGACAAAGGCCCCCATCATCGCGGCCAGAAGTGCCGGGTCCTGGTCCGGAAGCAGGTTCTCCCGCAGGGCCTGGGCCACCAGCAGGGGGGAGTCAATGCGGAGCTTTGACGCCCAGATGCCGTCGTCTGTCAGGGCCGCAGGTTTTTTGTCTTCCGGGGTGACAAAGCCTTCCTGGATCAGGAAGTTCATGTGGTCGATGAAGTCCAGCCACAGGTGTTCCATCTCAAACCCGTATTTCTTTCGGGCTTTTTTCCCGCTTCTTCCACTCCGCGGCCCGCCGTGATGAGATAGGAAGCAAATGATTTTTCAAGCAGGGTTCTCACCTGTTCCGGTGTGTGGGACAACAGGAGGTTGAGTACCATGGAAAAGTCGATTTTGATCTGGGAGTCTACGTTCAGAGGCGGTGCATTGACCAGTTTGGCGATCAGCGGAAGGTCCATGAATTTGCCGGGCAGTACCATGCCGAAACCGATTTTATCCATGCCGCGGCGTCCCGCACGGCCGGCCATCTGCTGGAATTCACTGGGGGTGAGAGAGAGGAAATCCCTCCCGTTGAACCGGTCGGAGTTGAGAATAACCACGGACCGGGCCGGAAAGTTTACCCCGGCGGCAACCGTAGACGTGGCAAACATGGCATCCAGAAGCCCTTCTGCCATAAGCGTTTCCACAACGACCTTCCAGGCAGGCAAATGGCCGCTGTGATGGCCGGCGGTGCCGGTCTCTTCAAGGTACCGGCGCTGGGGATGGTTGGCCAGGTGGGGATTATCAAAGGTCAGCTCGTCCAGACGCTGCATCAGGGCAGCCTTGCGGTCCGGATCCTTTTTCAGCAGACTGCCGTTGCAGAGTTTAACGGCCTGGTCGCATTCCGCCCTGGATTTGAGAAAAAATATGGCCGGCAGCAGATCGTAGTGATCCATCACCTGAAGCACATCCGCAAATCTCGGTAGTTTCCCGGGCGGGGCCAGCATGGGCTTGCGTTTGCTGTTGACGAATTTGTAGACCTTTTTATGGAGCCTGGGCCTGCCGTGTTCCGAATTCTGGAGCAGGGGAAACAGGGTGCCTGAGGGGTGGAAAAACAAGGGGTGCAGGGGCACCGGGCGGACGTTGTTTTCAATGATCTCGCAGGGCTTTCCCCGGATTTCGGCCAGCCAGCCGGCGATCTGGTCGGGATTACCGATGGTGGCGGAGAGCAGCAGCAGCGGGATACGCACGGGCAGATAAATCATGATCTCTTCCCAGACCACACCGCGTTCCGTATCCCCCAGATAGTGGGCCTCATCCAGAATAATGAGGTCACAGGCCATGTTTTCCCCGGTGTACATGGCATCGTAAAGCTGGTTTCTCAGGATCTCCGTGGTACCGATGATGATCTGGGCATCAGCGTTTTCCTTGATATCCCCCGTAAGGATGCCCACCTTTTCAGGACCGAAAATCTTGGAAAATCCGGCGTGGATGGAGTTGGTGAGTGCCTTGAGCGGCGTGGCATACCAGACTTTGCCGCCGGATGTCATTACATCTTTGGCGGCCTGTTCGGCGATCCAGGTTTTACCGGCACCGGTGGGGGCGGTGACCAGGCAGTCCGCCTTTTTTATAGCTTCTAAAGCCTCAAGCTGGAAGGGGTCCGGTTTAAAGGTTGTTTTCTCCGGTACGCCGATCTGGTTGAAGACTTTCTGCAGACCCTTGTCCACACCCGGTGTGATGTTCGGGCGGCGGTCTGATTTTCCATTTGATTTTCTTCTGGACGGCCTGCGGCCGGGACGGTGATATCGTTTTTTCATGGAGCAGAATAAACCATAATTCCGGTGAAAGCGCAATACAGATCGCTCATGTGCAGGGAATTATTAGGTAGAATTAACGATTATCTAATGTGGTCTTCAACGACATGCTGAAAGAATGAAATCACCTTCCGGGCAGAGGCCATGCCAAATCGTGACGGGTCCAGTTCCGGTACCGGGATAAACATAAAATCCGCCACATCGTCATTGGCCCGGATGGCATCAAAACTTTTTACCCGGCATAAGAAGGCCATATCGGTGATGGGGTAAGTCACCGGCCCATAGGTATAGGTATTGGGGTATGAGCAGAGATAACTTAAGTCATAGACTTCCAGGTTCAGCTCTTCCTTGAGCTCCCGTTTAAGGGCCTCTTCAATGCCTTCTCCGGGATCTGCAAATCCGCCGGGAAGATCCAGGCTGCCCCGGGCAGGATCATATTTGCGGCGGGTCACCAGAAGCCGGTTGCTGTCATCCCGGATCAGTCCCATGACAGCTGCCGCATTATTGATGAAGAACTGGAATCCGCAGTCATCGCAGGCAAAAGATTTAAAGCTGTCGGCCTTTAGGGCCGGGCGGCCGCAGTCCGGGCAATGGGTGAATCGGCGTATGTTGGGATTGGCATCGGAACCGGGTTTCATGTGCGCTCTTTCTTCGTCGTAGATGTCCTGCATTCAACAGGTGAGATGGAAACAGGCCCCCAGCCGTTTGTCCATTGGCTGTTCCACCAGTC
>JAKSBB010001237.1 GCA_022361315.1 Desulfobacterales bacterium | reverse complement strand
TGTCGGATGTCGCAAGTACACCGGTGCCTTTTGTATTTTCAAAGTATGATTTTAATTCCATAACAGGTCTCCCTTTTATTGGCTCACAAGTTAGAGAAAGAAAACTCCGTTAGGAATAACCATAAGCACTAAACAAACCGGTACAACCCCGTTATGGGATGCACCGGAAATCATTTCATTCGGCTGTACCCTCAACTATTTCGGGCAGCCATTTTTTCACAACAGCAGAAACCGCTTCCGGCGTGATCGGTTTTGCCATATAGTCGTCCATCCCGGCTTCAAAGCACCGTTCTTTATCTCCGGGCATGGCATTGGCCGTCATGGCCACCACCGGCACGGTATGGCTGCAGACCCGGGATTCGGGCGCACGGATGATCCGGGTCGTTTCATAGCCATCCATCCGGGGCATCTGGCAATCCATAAAAATCAGATCATAGATATTTGCCTTGAGGACGTCAAGAGCCGCCAGCCCGTCCGGTGCCACATCACTGGCATATCCCAGTTTTTTCAGCATCGCCGCCACCACCTTCTGGTTTACCGGATTGTCCTCAACCACAAGAATCCGGGAGGATGCAGCCGGTTTTCTCCGGCAGGTCTCTCCGGTTTCCGGTTTTACATCGTCCTTCCCATACCGGCGGCGATAAACGAGGCGGGTCAGGTGTTCCCTGAACAAAGCCGGCTCCAGCGGTTCCGGAAAGCGGGCAGAAAACCCCGACAGGCGGAATTTATCGTCTGCCGTACCGGCGCCGGCCACCAGCACCATAGGTATCTGCCGAAGCCCGGGAGTATTTTTCACCTGCTCCCCAAAAGGCAGGGCGTCGGTGGCATTCATTTGGACGACAACCATATCATAAGGGGGATCACTGTCCCCAGGGCAAACCAGCAGATCAACCGCCTTCTCCGGTGTTGATTCCGTTACGAGAACACCCCATGCTTCCAGCATATTGCGGATCTGTGTCCCCCGGATATGACTCCTGTGAGGCAAGTTGCCGTTGTTGCTGACCAAGATGATGCGGCATCCCCGGATATCATACCCGCCCCGATCTTCAGCCTCCTTTTCCGATACGCCCGCCGGAATGGTAAAACTGAACACAGCACCTTTTCCGCGGCTGCTCTCTAAGCGTATCCGGCCGCCCATCAGCGCCACCAACTCCAGAGAAATGGTCAGCCCAAGCCCGGTCCCCCCGTGTTTTCTGCTGGAAGAACTGTCCAGCTGGGTAAATTTTTCAAAGAGGAGTTCGTGTTTATCTTCAGGAATCCCCATACCGGTGTCCCGGACGGAAAACACGAGCTTATTTCCCTCTCCGCCCTGCCCCTCAAGATAGCAGGCCACACATACCCAGCCCTTTTCGGTGAACTTAATGCCGTTCTCCACAAGATTGGTCAGCACCTGCCGCAAACGCACCGGATCCCCCCGCACCCATTCAGGTACATTGGGGTCAACCGTGTAAAAGAACCCAAATGATTTCTCCCGGGCCCTG
>JAKSBB010000578.1 GCA_022361315.1 Desulfobacterales bacterium | reverse complement strand
TCCATTCAGGTAATGGGCGGTATTCGAGGTGGCCTTAAATAAAAAACCTGTCATCCCCTAGGTGGGATGGCGGTGTAATGAAAACGATTCTAAGGCTTTCTTCTCCATCGTTGGACAATCGGTGAACCACCTTGGATTGTATTTCGAACACATCACCCGGACCAATATCCTGGCTTTCCGCCCAGGCGATATTATCCCCAGACTTATCCCGGGCGCTTTCACCGCTTTTCATTTCACCGGTTTCCATTTTCCCCCTGCCAGACAGGATATGATAAATTTCCGATCCCTGATTATGATAGTGGGCAGGCAGTATCTTTCCCGGTTTTAACTCAGCGATTAAAAAAGAGGTCTTCCCGTCCACCAATGTCTGCAACTCAATATCTGACTTCTCGTCTTGGCTCAGCCGGGTGAACGAGGCCGTGATGTTCATTTTTTCCATGACAATCTCCATTTTATGATTTAGTCTATATTGGTCAAAAATCCGATATATGGGTTAAATATGGTATATTGGAATAAATGTCAATATGGTGGAAATTTATTTTAAATGGGGCATATGGAAAAGATAAATCAAAATATTTCAATTAATCTTAAATCAATCCGAAAGCACCGGAGAATGACCCTGGAAGACCTCTCCGGCGTTTCCGGTGTGAGCAAAAGCATGCTGGGAGAGATCGAAAGAGGGGGGACAAATCCCACCATTCTGGTGCTGTGGAAGATTGCAGAGGGCTTGAAAATTCCCCTGACAAAACTTCTGGAAGAGGAAAAGAAAGACTATCTCGTGGTCCGGCAGAATGAACTTGAATGCATCAACAACGATGCCGGGTTCGACATTTTTACACTGTTCCCCTATTATGACCGGCACAATCTTGAAGTTCATAAAATAGAGATTCAGCCCGGATCCGCCCTTTCCAATCCGGGGCATGTAAGTGGTGTGGATGAATATCTCTTTTTACTGGAGGGGGAAGTGAGCATCAAAACCGGAGATATGGAGGAAACCTTAAGGCCGGGGGATGCCATCCGGTTTAATGCTGTGTCAAACCATGAAATCATCAATATTACAGAGGAAAAAGCCTGTCTTCTCAATGTGATGGTTTATAAATGATGGATGAGTTTTGTTCTCTATTGTTAAGATTTTATTCCCGATCGGGAATAAATTGGGTGCAGTTGTCTTCTAACTTGAAAATATTCCCGATCGGGAATATTATATGTTATGTTTGGCGAAGCAACGTTGTATATTCCCGATCGGGAATAAAACTTAATGGGTCATAGGCATATGGATACAAAAGCAATTGGCAGGCTTGTCAGGAAATCACGAAAAGAACAGGGCCTGACCCAGTCAGAAGCCGCAGGATATCTGAATGTCGGCACCCGTTTTCTGTCGGATCTTGAAAACGGGAAGCCCACCGTCCAGCTTGAGAAAGCCATGGCTGTACTACAGGGCCTCGGGTTTAAGGTTTTTGCCGTCCCCAGAACAAATCACAGCCTTATTCGTCACATAGAGGAGAATCTGGATGGCGGATAAACTCAATGTTTTCGTGAATCAGATCAAGGCAGGGGCGTTGTGGTTAGACTCCCAACGCCGCTTTTGTTTTCAATATGACAAAACCTGGATGACGTCATCGGCCGGCCATCGGTTGTCCGTTTCCCTTCCTTTACGGGAGGAAGCTTATCAGGCAGATGAGTCCTACGCCTATTTTACCAATCTCCTACCTGAGGGAAAGATCCTGAACGTTATATCCAGACGGCTGCAAATTCCCGTGAGTAACCCCTTTGAATTGTTGAAGGCGGTTGGCGGGGATTGCGCCGGCGCTGTGTCGTTGTATGAGTCTGGCGGCTCTCCCCCGGAACCCGGGGCGTATGCCTATGAAACCCTTACGGAAGACCGCCTGTCAGCAATACTTGATGAATTGCCTGAAAATCCTTTCATGGCGGACCGGGAAGGTGTCAGGCTCTCCCTGGCCGGTGCTCAGGAAAAGTTGCCGGTATCGTTTCTGGATAATACCATCCGGATTTCCATGAACGGTGCGCCGTCTTCCCATATTTTAAAAACCCCCATATAAGACCTCCGTGATACTGTGGCGAACGAAACCTTTTGTATGATGCTGGCCAAGCGGATGGGCTTGACGGTACCTGATGTCAGGATCGTAAAAATTAACGACACACTTTTGTACATTATTGACCGCTACGACAGAATAAAAGAGGGCGAACGAATCGTACGGTTGATTCAGGAGGATTTCTGCCAGGCATTGAATGTCAATGCCCAGTTAAAGTATACCCCGACCTTAGAGGATTGTTTTTCCCTGATCCGTAATGAAAGTGTGGTTCAGATCAAAGATACCAGACGGTTGCTGCAACTCATCATCTTTAACGGCTTGATCGGTAATTCCGATGCCCACGCTAAAAACATCTCTTTTATCCATGGTGAGAACGGGACGACGCTGGCCCCGTTCTATGATCTGCTGTGCACTTATGTGTATCCCTATGCCAAAAAGATGGCCATGAAAATAGGCGGTGGGAGGCATTTTCACTTTTTAACTCCTGATCATTTTGAACGGTTTTCACGGGATAATGGGATCAAATACAAGATTGTGAGAGAGACTGTTCTGACAATGTCGGATAAAATCGTGGGCGTAGCCGAAGAAACCACTCAAGAGTTCTGTGATCTTTATGGGGAAAGTTCGGTTTTGGATGAGGTTAATGATGTGATAATGAATACGTCAAAGGAAAAGTTGACGTTTTTTAAGACATAATCGGGAGGGGCAGTCCAGTCAATGATAAAGGGAGAACTGAGATCGAGTGTCTGATGTCTCCTTGCAAATAAAGGGCGGCCAATGAAGCCGCCCTTTCAAAGTATTACTCGTTGAGCATCCTGGCAATGGTGCCGTTTTCACTGAAGGTTTTGAATACCGCGTTTAATTTTGTCTGCAGCACAGGACCCTGGGGATGGTTCTTGGACAACACCAGGTACAAGGGGGTTGATTTCAAGGGGCCTGAATGACCTAAGGCCGATGCCTTGTCTCCCAGGACCTCTTTGATTTTTGCCTGGGCCACAAACTGATTTTCAATCCAGACATCCTTTCTCCCGGATTCAATCATTTTCAGTGCAGCGATTTCATCCGGTACGGTATGAAGGGCAATACCTGCGCTATTCGCTTCTTTTTCATACCAATACCCAAGAAGGCCCACCATACTGTAGGGCTTCAGGTCGGAAAAGTTTTTTACCTCCAGGCCGTTGGGGAACTTGTCTTTTTTAAACCACACCACCTCGACATTTTGAAATATCGGTGTTTCGGGAAACAGACAGCCTTTCTGTTCTCTCTCCTCGGTGTGGGACCAGGGAAAGGTACCGGCCATTTTACCCTTCATGACCAGGTTGATGGCCCGATTCCATTTCATGAACTGGAACTCAGCCTCATATCCGGCTTCTTTACAGGCTGCCGTGATTATCCGGCATACCGGCCCGTTCTCCTTTAGCGACTGGGAAAGAAAGGGGGCCCATTCCCCAACTGCAAAGGTCACTTTTTCCATTGCCGTTCCGGGTGTTGCAGCTAAAAATAAGAGGAGTGTTGCGATAACGATGGTTTGGACTTTTTTCATACTTGTCTCCTTAAATTGAATTAATTTTAACGATAGGCTCCCTGTCGTGAAGCCTTAAAAAACGGTTCTAATTTGCCTTGCTCCCGCAGATCCGATAAACCCGTGTTGAATACATGCAGCAGTCTGCGGTTCTTTTTTATCTTTTTTGAAAAAAGGAGGTGGTGGGTTGTCTCAATGATGGTTTTGGGATGGTGGGTGATGCGGGCTGCCTCTGTTTCAGGGAGCTCCCCAATGATGCCGTAGCCCACATCAAGTTCCTGGGGAAAGATGTCAATTCTTCCGGCAACCAGTTTTTTAAAGTTTTGCAGGTCCAGACTTGCCCAGTCAATCGATATTTTTCCCGAGTCGACGGCCCGGTCAAATTCCTGACCATAGGTATAACCAATTGTCCCTCCTATCTTGATCCCCTTGAGATCTTCAATGGTTTGCCAGTTAAATGGGGCGGTTTTAAGATGGAAGAACACCTTCTTATTCACAAGTATGGTGTCGCTGTACCAGAAGTGTTTTTTCCTTTCAGGGGTCGGGATCCAGCTGGCGGTTGCATCATAATTCCCACGTTTTGTCTTCAGCAGGGCGCGCTTCCATGGGACCCATTCATAGACGACCTTTATTCCTTGTGCAGCAAACACCTCGGAGATGATGTGACAAAATACGCCATAGTGCTTTTGGGTTTTAGCGATAAATGGAATCCATTCGCCAGTGGCAATGACAATGGTATTATTGTGTTTTTCATTGGCCTGTACCGTCCCTGCAGTGAGTATAAAAAAAACGATGGCAACGGCTGTAAAAACCGGAAACATATTGATGTGTCGTACCGTGTTGCTATTGTACTTAATCATCCTGCACTTAGTCGTTTTGCACATATTCGTCCCGGTTATCGGTTTGGGGTAAAATTCATCGTATTCACCAAGAATGCCTCTACGCGGAAAGAATAAGGGGGGGCGATAAAAATGCCGGGCCCCCCTTCAATTGTTGGAATTCATTTATGCCGAAAGCCTTCGCCGTTCCGCCAACACCCTGTCCAGCCAGTCCGGATCCATCTCCGGCACAGAAGACAATAGCAACTCCGTATACTCATGATGGGGCGGGGTAAAGACTTCGTCCCTGGGACCATGCTCCACCACCCGGCCCTGGTACATGACCACCACATCGTCGGCAATGGCCCGGACCGTGGCAAGGTCGTGGGTGATGAACAGATAGCTCATGTTCAGTTCATCCTGGAGGCGTTGCAGCAGTTTTAAGATTTCCTCCGCCACCAGCTGGTCCAGGGCCGAGGTCACTTCGTCGCAGATGATCAGTTCGGGCCGCGCGGCCAGGGCCCGGGCGATGCATACCCGCTGCTTTTCCCCGCCGGAGAGTTCGCTGGGGTAGCGGTCCAGGTAATTGTCGTTGAGTTCGATCATGTCCAGGAGTTCCGAGACCCTTCTGGCCGTCTCTTTTTTTCCCGGGTTGTAATAGAAACGAATGGGGCGGCCGATGATATCCTTCACCTTGTGACGGGGATTCACGGCCACATCCGGCATCTGGAAGATCATCTGCCATTTGCGCAGGCGATCCTTGTCCCGGTGTTTAAGATACGGGGACATCTCAATGCCGTCGAAGTAAACCATGCCTTCGCTCTGGGGGAGAAACCCTGTAATTACCCGTGCTACCGAAGTTTTGCCTGATCCGGATTCCCCCACCACAGCCACAGTCCTTCCCCGAATCACCTCGAAGCTGACGTTGTGGAGGACGGCAGGACCGTTGTTGTACCCGGCCGTGATGTTGTCCACCCGAAGCAGGGGCTCTTCCGCTTTCGGGGGCGCCACTTCCTTGACCTGACGGCGGACCGCCAGAAGATCCGCCGTGTATTTCTCCTTAGGGGCATCCAGCATGGAGCGGGCGTCCCCTTCCTCCACGCACAAGCCGTGGCGGAGCACCATGATCCGGTGGGAAAGCTGGGCCACCACAGCCAGGTCATGGGTAATGTATATGGCGGCGCAGTTGGATTTTTTCACCACCTCTTTGATAGCTGTCAGAACCGCGATCTGGGTGGTCACGTCCAGGGCGGTGGTGGGTTCGTCCAAGATGATGATGTCAGGATCACAGGCCATGGCCATGGCCACCATGGCCCGTTGGAGCTGCCCCCCCGACACCTGATGGGGATAGCGGAAACCGATACC
>JAKSBB010001277.1 GCA_022361315.1 Desulfobacterales bacterium | reverse complement strand
GCCCTGACCTGCGACACCTCCATCATCACCAGCATCGGCAATGACTACTCCTATGACGACATCTTCCTCAAGCAGGTACAGGCCCTGGGCAAAGCCGGGGACATGGCCGTCGGTATCTCCACCTCAGGCAACTCCCCCAACGTGGTCCGGGCCGCAGAAGCAGCCAAGGATATGGGGATTACCCTGGTGGGATTCTCCGGTGCCGGTGGAACACTCAAAGGATTGAGTGATATGGCCTTCTGCGTGGACAGTCCGGTGACGGCCCGCATCCAGGAAGTCCACATCATGCTGGCCCATATGCTCTGCGACCTGTCGGAAAGGATGCTCTACAATGCCGAATAATAAAAAAACGGATAGCCCAAAACTGGACTTCAGCCGCCTGACCACCTATTCCATTAAAGACAGGAAAAGCCTGGTGTCCAAGGATGACTTCGCCTCCCCCTGGACCAAAGGGGGACGTTTTACCGACTTTCTCGATACCCTGCCGTCGATCCTTGCGGGCAGAGATATCCGGGCGGTTATCCAGGCCATATCCGAGGCTGCCCGTGACCGCAAAGAGATCTGCTTTGCCATGGGCGGCCACGTGATCAAAACCGGTATGAATCCCCTGATTATCGACCTCATGGAGAAAAACATTTTCACCATGGTGGCCATGAACGGATCCGGCATTATCCATGATCTGGAAACCGCCTACACCGGCCGAACCAGCGAAGATGTGGCCGTCAGCCTCACCGACGGCAGCTTCGGCATGGCCAGGGAGACCTCTGAGTTTTTGAACCGGGCCATACGGAATGCCGCCGAACAGAACATGGGTCTCGGCCGGGCCGTGGGCCAACTCATTCTGGAACGGGACCTGCCCTTCAAACACCTGAGTATCACCGCCCAGGGCGCCCGGCTGGATGTACCGGTCACCGTCCATGTGGCCCTGGGCACGGATATCATCCACATGCACCCGGAGTTTGACGCTGCCGCCTGCGGGAAAGCCTCCCACGACGACTTCCTGGTCTTTACCGAACATGTGGCGGACCTTGAGAACGGGGTGTTCATCAACGCGGGCTCCGCAGTTATCCTTCCCGAAGTTTTCCTGAAAGCCCTTACCCTGGCCAGGAACCTGGGATATACCGTGGACGGTTTCACCACCGTCAACCTGGACTTCATCCGCCATTACCGCCCCATGACCAATGTGGTCAACCGCCCCACCCTGGGCAAAGGCCGCGGTTACGCCATTGTGGGACACCATGAAATCCTGATTCCCCTTATCGCCGCCGGCGTTATCGAAAACCTGGACTAGATTAGAACGCCCGGAACCGGAGGACCCTATGCCCAAAGCCGCATTCGACACCTGGACAGATAAGTATGACAGCTGGTTTGACACCCCGGTGGGCCGGCTGGTCAAGCAATTTGAAGCAGACGTTCTCATGGAGATGCTGGACCCGCAGCCGGGAGACCGCATCCTGGACGTAGGGTGCGGCACAGGCATCTTCACCCGGGGGGTGCTCGAACGGGGCGCCGACGTCACCGGCGTGGATCTCTCTTTTCCCATGCTGGAAAAAGCCAACGAAAAGGAAAGTGACAGCAGCTTCAACGCCGGGCTTGCGGATATGTGTGCCCTCCCCTTCCCGGACAACCATTTCCACCGGGTTTTCTCCATGACCGCCATTGAATTTGTGGCGGATGCCGCCGGTGCCGTTTCCGAACTGGAACGGGTTACCCAGCCCGGGGGATGCATTGTCGTCACCACCCTGAACAGCCTCAGCCCCTGGGCGGATCGGAGAAAGCAAAAGGCTGATAAAGGCCATTCCCTGTTCCAAAACATCTACTTTCGGTCGCCGGATGACATGCGCAGTCTGGCAGGGGAGAACGCCGTGGTGAAAACCGCCATCCACTTTGCCAAGGATGCCCCGGTTGCAGATATTCCCGCCATTGAAAAGAGGGGGAGTGTTGATACGCCGGACACCGGTGCCTTCCTTGCCGTTCAATGGGAAAAGTAACGGGAACAGACGAGTAATTCCTGCCGTACACCGGTTATTTTTTCCCCATCATAGTGCCTGCCTCACCGGGTGACTTTTGGCTTTTGTTATAATATCAAGCCCATATAAAATCGGTACGTAATTTGCTTTAAATCATTCCCGGAAGCGGTACTCCGCCGCCCACCTCACGCCGGTATTCAGGAATATACCGGCTGTCATTTACCGCGGCCCGGACGTAAGGATGACGACCGGTTCCGCTCCCATCAAGGGAAACTCCATGAAAATCGACACCTCCACCATCACATTGGCCGCAGATGTACGTCAATCCACAACCACTGAGACGGAACGGGAAAGCACTATTCAATACTGGCACCTGGACAATCCGGACACAATCGTTCTGAGCGACACCACCTATGCGGCCGCAGCACACACCGCCGAAGTTCAATGGTCCGAATCCAAAACCGTGAACAACCAGACGGTAAAGGAGGAAAAAAACCAAAATACTGCAAATCAGGAGGCTGCAAACCCGTTCAACGACGCCTGCAACCTCCAGACCCAGCTCACCCATCTGGATATCTACCTGGACGAGAGCACATTCAACGGTCTTTCCGAAAGAGCGGTCAGAATGCTGGAAATGACACGGATGTTCTCATCTTTTGAACCGAACCTATCAGTTGCTGATGCATCAACAGGAGAAAAAACCGAACAGCCAACGGTTGTCCGCCCAACGAAGAAAGAAATTCCGGCCGACCAGGACGCCCTGGCTGAAGAAATTGAGAAAATCGCCGGATTGCTGGAAAAGGCCCATGATGAAATCAACACCACCATGCAGCCCCTCAGCCTGAACATGCCCTTGTTTTTCATCAGCGATCCTCAATTCCATGTGGACCTGACATCCCAACAACTCGCCACGGATCTCAATCCCTCACCTGTCCGCCCCGATGAAGTCGGTGAATACGGTTATGCGGTGTCACAGAAGGCCCGGGTGACCTATGAAGAAACAGAGCAGGTCAACTTTTCCGCCGACGGTGTGGTCCGCACCCAGGACGGCCGGGAACTGCCCTTTACCCTCGGCCTCCAGCTTGACCGGCGCCTGTTCATGGAGGAGGACGCGGAATTCTTTGAAGCCGGAACCTATACAAGAACTTTAGACCCCCTGATTATCAACCTGGACGGCGGCATTCCGCAACTCTCAGACTTTACCTTCAATCTGGACCTGGATTTCGACGGGGAGGAAGAAACCCTCCAGGGCCTTGCCCAGGGCAGCGGCTATCTCTGTTTTGATAAGAACGGGGACGGTATCATCAACGACGGCAGCGAATTGTTCGGCCCGGAAACCAACAACGGCTTTGAAGAACTGAGCCGATATGATTCCGACAACAACCTCTGGATTGATGAAAACGATGAAATCTGGGACAGCCTCTCCTTCTGGGAACATGACGGTGATACCGGCATGCAACTCACCAAACTCAGTGACACCGGTCTTGGCGCAATCTATCTGGATCATATGGACACCCCATTCAACATCAAGGACGAGAAAGGAAATTTAAAGGCCCGGATATCGGATTCCGGCCTCGCCCTGAACGAAGACGGCACTGCGGCATCTGTCCAGGAAATCCACTGGGCCGTCTAAACCTGATTCATCAAAAAGGTATGCCCCGGGTTGACCGGGGCAGTTTTTTTTGGCCCATGACCAATGGTCATACCAATTACAAAAACACCAGACCAGATCCCACCCCACAAGCTTTTCATTGGTATCCAAAACACACAATAAAGATATAACCATCTAAATTCAAAAAGAAAATGAAAAAACTCTCCTTGACTCTGAATCATATTCATTGGTATGACCATAGACAAGATTCCGGATCATGGCGCCAAATTATGAACTTTCAACCCTGATCATTCACCCATTGGTATGGTCAAACGGAGGTACAATGATACGCATCACCACCTGCATCAAACAGGTCCCGGGCACCACAAAAGTGGAGGTCGATGAAAAGACCGGTGTTCTCAAGCGGGACGGCATTGAGTCCAAAATGAATCCCTACGATCTCTACGCCCTGGAAACCGCCCTCAAAATCAAAGAAGCACAGGAAACTGAAATTACCGTGGTCAGCATGGGGCCGCCCCAGGCCGGAGAAGTCATCCGGGAAGCATATATGATGGGGGCCGACAAGGGATTACTGCTCAGTGACCGAAAATTTGCAGGGGCTGATGTATTGTCCACCGCCTACACCCTCTCCCAGGGGATTGCGGCGGAAGCATTGCCGGATCTGATTATTTGCGGCAAGCAGACCACAGACGGCGACACCGCCCAGGTGGG
>JAKSBB010000154.1 GCA_022361315.1 Desulfobacterales bacterium | reverse complement strand
GGTGCCGAAGGAAGCGGCTGAAATAATAATCAGGGCAATACCCATCAGATGATTCATTTTGATACCCTCATAATGAATTAAAACTGGACTACCCTGCGCCTTTATTTCACAAAAATCAAGTCCTGTTTCAGACGCCACATGAATTGTCTGTTAACAACGAAAGCTATCAGCTAACATCACATTAGCGCCGGATTAACACCCGAACAAAGACCATCGGCGCCCCACGCAATAATCCCCTTACAATTTAACCACTTGGACCATCAACAAAGAGCCGTCACTTCACAGGTATGTATTTTGCTCATACACATCGGTGAAATTGAACCCTTTTTATAGAGATTGAAAATCAACAGGCAAATTAAAAACAAGGAGTTTAAAATGCGTAAATCCACCCGTATTGTTTTCGTTTTGATTTCATTATTTATCTTTCATTTCCAAACGGCAATTGCTGAAGAGCCCATTGATGCCATTAAGGCAAATGTCAAAAAAATAGTTGAGGCCCAGAAGGCAGCGGCACCGAGTATAACAGTCGCCGATTTCAAGGCACTCATGGAAAAAGATGAATTTTATTTTGAAATTCTGGATATCCGGACCGCGGATGAATATACAGCCGGACATATCGCCGGTGCAGTCCACGCAGACAGAAACAAACTGGAATGGGTAACCCCGAAAAAAATCAAAGATCCCGAAGTACCTATTTATGTGTATTGCAAGGCCGGTTCCCGCGGTGCCATTTCCACCCTCCGGCTCCTTGAGATGGGATACACCAATGTCACCAATATCACGGGTGGGATGAAAGCCTGGGCCAAAGCCGGCTATTCCCTGTACAACGATATGGGAGAATTTACATTCACTGAAAATGGATTCGGCAAAAAGCCTGAATAGTTAATTTACAGGCCGGTGACGTTCATACCAAGGGTAAACCAACCGGCCTTTTACATCCGGTAATTTTACGCGCTCAGTTTACCCAGAATATTTTCAGCAAGGGGTAAAGCGATCTTGAATTTATACTTACGCACCAATTTCCCCAGCTCAGCGACGTCAACTGAAACGGATTCCGGCCAGCCCAGGGTGTTGATGTGTTCAAGGGCCGCTTTACTGGGTTTGGGTTTCCGCTTCTTCAGATGGGGCAGGATGTCCTGTATGGCTGCCACCAGTTGATCCGGGGAAGAGACCTCGCCCGGTTCAGGTCCTTTGGGTGACACATCTTCCCGGATGGTTGCAAGGCCCTGCTGCACCCGCTGCATTTCAGTCTCAAATGCGGGCAGCACCCCTTCAGTGGTTTCTCCATTCTGGATGCAATGCTCCACGGCCTGGGCGGTCTCCTGTAATTTTCCGGCCCCCAGGTTGCCGGCCACGCCTTTGACGGAATGCGCCAGGCGCTGGGCCTCTTCATATTGTCCCAGTCCCAGCAGTTTCCGGATCTGATCTGCCGCTGCTGCATAATCCCGTTTCACCTTGAGCAGCAGTTTCCGGTACAGGGTTTTATTATCACCGATACGCTTCAATCCTTCCGCCATGTCGATGCCGGGAAGCACATCAGGCAATGATTCGGACACCGTCCCTGCAGGTGTATGCCCCGGCCCGCCGGGATCGAATGTGTCCGGGATCTCCCGTTCTCCGGGACTGACCCAGCGCACCAGCGCCCCGAAAAGCTCTGCCGGATCAATGGGCTTGGTCACATGATCCTGCATGCCTGCCGCCAGGCTCTTTTCCCGGTCCCCTGCCATGGCGTGGGCCGTCATGGCGATAATGGGCAGCTCCTTAAATCGCTCCTGCTTCCGGATGGTCATTGCCGCTTCCTTCCCGTCCATATTCGGCATCTGGATATCCATCAGGACCACGTCATAGACGTCTTTATCCGCCATTTTAACGGCTTCCAGCCCATCGTTGGCGATGTCAATAAAGAAACCGGCACTTTCAAGGATTTCCCGGGCAATCTGCTGATTGATCTCATTATCCTCGGCCAGAAGAATCCGTGCACCGCGAATGGGGTTGAGATTGTCCGGATCAAAGCTTTCCCGCGCCGCCGGGCTGTGTGCCGGGCCCACATCCCTGCCAAAGGCGGCCATGATGGTGTTGAACAGCGCGGACTGATTTACCGGCTTCACCAGAAACCCTTCTATCCCCACATCCGCGGCTTGACGGATAAGTTCCTCACGGCCGTAAGCCGTCACCATAATCACCGTGGTCACCTGGGATAACCCCGGGTTTTCCTTAATGCGCCTGGTGGCTTCGATACCGTTCATTCCAGGCATCTTCCAGTCCATCAGTACCAGAGGGAAGGGGTTTGTTTCACATGTCTCCTCAAGGATATTCAATGCCTGGTAGGCGGACGATGCGGTATGCACATCAAAGCCGAATCCCTCCACCGTTGCCTGGAGGATCTGCAATGCGGTGTCATTGTCATCCACCAGGAGCACGCGCTTACCTTTGAGATCCCCGGCCAATGCCGGATAATCCTGCCGGATTTTCTTCTGTCTTTCATGTACGCCGAAACGAATCGTGAACCAGAAGGAACTTCCCTGCCCGTAGGCGGAATCAACACCGATCCGGCCGCCCATCAGCTCAGCCAGATTTTTGGAAATCGTCAGCCCCACTCCGGTCCCGCCGTACTTCCGTGTGGTGGAGGTGTCTGCCTGGGAAAAAGACTTAAACAGCTTGGCACACTGCTTTTCGGTGAGGCCGATGCCGGTGTCCCGTACGCTGAATTCGGCCAGTATGCTGTCTTCTTGCTGCTCCAGCAGCCTGGAACGGACGATGATCTCCCCCTCCTCGGTGAACTTCACCGCGTTGCCGCACAGGTTAAGCAGAATCTGCCCCAGCCGCAGCGGATCTCCCACCAGACCGTTGGGTAAGTCAAGGTCCATGTCAAAGATCAGTTCCAGTCCCTTTTCCTGGGTTTTTCTGGACACCAGATTTGACAGGTTGTCCAGAACATCATCCAGATAAAAATCAATGGTCTCGATTTCAAGTTTGCCCGCCTCCATCTTTGAAAAGTCGAGGATGTCGTTGATGATCCCCAGAAGTGCCTTGGCGGAATAATCTATTTTGGTCACATAATCCCGTTGCTTCGCTGACAAATCGGTCTTCAGCGCCAGATGACTCATACCGATGATGGCATTCATCGGTGTCCGGATTTCATGGGACATGTTGGCCAGAAACTCGCTCTTGGTCTGGCTGGCCATTTCAGCGGCACGCAGATCTGACTCCTTCTCCAGCAGCGCCTGCTGGGTCTGCTTAAACTCACCGATATCCTTGAAAACAAAGAGGGTGTGCTCCCCCATTCCTTTCACCCGGGTGGCAGAGGCCAGCACCGGCAGCTCTTCGCCTTTTTTGCCGATCAGGCTGGTTTCGATTTCCTTGATGGCACCGTCCCTTTCCAATTCCGCCAGGCGTCCGGGGTCAAACAGACGGGGGCTGTCCTCGGCAAAGACCTCGGCCAGAGGTTGTCCAAGCAACTCCCGGCGACGAAACCCCAGCCACTCCGCGTGGTTCACTTTCTCCACCCGCCCTTCCCTGCAGACCACAAGCAGATCTTCAATGGCGTAAAGGATGCCTTCGGTGTAATCCAGCATATCCTCATGTTGATTGGCCTGTTCTATGGCGGTTTTCCGGTAGATTTCCAGCAAGCGCAAAGTGGTGGCATTTCGCGCCTCGAGGTTCATGATCGTATCGCTGGGAAACCGGGACAGATAATCGTCACGTATTTCGCTGATCAGATGCTGCCGGTTCAGATAGGGGATGATCGCCAGTTTGATGTTCAGGGCAATGTTGCGAAAAAGTTCGGCGGTCTGCCGGGAAATGGGGGTGCGCAGGAACAGCAGGGACACAAAGATATTG
>JAKSBB010001196.1 GCA_022361315.1 Desulfobacterales bacterium | reverse complement strand
AGAACAGCAACGAGTTCAATCAAGGTGAACCCATTGCTGTTCCTAAAATTGGGCCGTTCACTCATGCCTAACAAATCTTTTTAGGGCATGGACCAGGTATCATTGGGGTCTGGATCATCAATATCTTCGCCGTCTACCTGGGTTACAGTTATAAGCACGTCGCCATCGTCCTGAACCGCTGTTGTCACTGTGAAATCTCCGATATTGGGAACATCTCCGGCACAGTTTGCCGGAAGTACGGTGGTTCCCACCGTCGTGCATATGGCAGCAGCCGTAGCGGGAGCAGTACCTGCATTTTGTAATAGATGCTGGCCATACCCCAATGAAAGCCTCGATTTAACTTCTGCGATTGCGGCATTGGCAGCCTGTTGCCGGGCATCATCCTGAAGATCTATGAATCTGGGGGTGGCAACAGCGGCCAGGATACCCAAAATGACAAGAACAGCAATGATTTCAACAAGGGTAAACCCCTGTTCATTAGACAATAATGAATTTCTTTCGCGCACGAATTTTCTCCTTCTGGTAATTTATCCTTAAAGTTAAGAACATACACTTATACATGTCAAATGTTTTTTTGTAATGAGGGCATTTCAACTATCATATTCCCGGCTAAACCATTTTGGTCAGATCCCACATGGGCAGGAAGATGGCAAAGGCGAAGAAGCCCACCACAGCGGCCAGTCCCACCATGAGGACGGGGCCCAGGGCATCGGCCAGGCCTTTGGTGGCATATTCCACCTCTGCATCGTAATGGGTGGCGATTTCCCGGAGCATATCGTCGAGGTTACCTGATTCTTCACCGATGGCCACCATGTTAATCACCATGGGGGTGAAATATTTAGCCCGGGACAGGGGGCCTGAAATCCCTCTGCCTTCCTCCATTTCGGTTCTGACTTTGTCCAATTCATTTGTAACGGCTGAGTTGTTAATGGTGTCTGCCAGTACTTTCATGGCCGATAACACCGTAATGCCGCTGGATTGTAATATGGAAAAAATGCTGGAGAATCTGGACATGGCCGTTTTTATAAACACGGGGCCGAGTATGGGAATGGCCAGTACCAGTCTGTCCTTAATCAGGCGTCCATGTTTGGTTTTCACCGCCTGTACAAGGAATATCACAAGGCCGACACTGCCAAGAATAACAAAGGGCCAGTAATTGTGGAGAAATTCATACATGGCCATGCAGATCCTTGTGGGAAGGGGGAGGTCAAGACCGGCTTTTTGAAAAATACCCACGAATTTGGGCACCACATAGGTCAGCATGATGAAAAAGGAGACCCCCAAAGAGAGCAATACGATGACGGGATAGCGGACCGCAGCCTTGATATCGTTCCTGACTTTTTCTTCATGCTCGATGATATAAATGAGCCGGTCCAGTACCCGGGGAAGGGCTCCGGAGGTCTCGCCGGCTCTGATCATTGCACAGTACAGTTTTGAAAAAATTCTGGGATGGGCTGAAAATGCCTTGAAAAGGGTGGCCCCTTCCCTGACATCAGAGGCCAGTCTGGCTGTGACTTTCCGAAGCATCTTGTTTTCCGTCTGTGCCTGGAGCACCTTGAATATCTGCATGATGCCCACACCTGCATGGAGAAGTGTTTTGAACTGCTTTGTAAAGAGAATCATGTCCCCGGCCTTGACCCCGGCACCGGGGAGCAGGGCAAAGAGGTCAATGGACGGGTTTGTCTTCCGTTTCTTGCGAATCCGGTCGGGGATGGCATCCTGGCCTATCAGGTGATCCACAACCATCCCCTCCGATTCGGCATCCAATTCACCGGAGATGCGTTTTCCGGTGGCATCAAAAGCGGTGTAGGTATACATGGGCATGATTCATGGCTCCCGTAACGAATCCTGATTATCGGATTCTGATTAGCGGATCAGTATGGCGGACATGGCTTCTTCAGAGGTTGTCACCCCCTGAACCACCTTGTGAACCGCATCAAATTTTAAGCTTTTCAACTGCCCGGACCGGCTGGTCAGTCTGGTAATTTCCTGGGCGGACCGGCCTTCAAGGATCATATGACGGACGTTGTCGTTGACATAGAGGATTTCGAAAAACCCCACTCTTCCCTTGTACCCCGTATCCAGACACTGGTGGCAGCCCTTTGCCCTGAAAAAGGTGTACCGTTTGGGCTTGAGTCCCCAGAATTTTATCTGATCTTCATCCGGGGTGTACGGTTCTTTGCAATGGGGACAGACCCGCCGGACCAGCCTCTGGGCAATGGTTACCAGCATAACTGAAGCCACCATGAAGGGTTCCACCCCCATGTCCACAAACCGGGTGATCGCGCCTGCGGCATCGTTGGTATGTACTGTTGAGAAGACCAGGTGACCGGTGAGGGCAGCCTGGACGGCCACTGCTGCTGTTTCCGTGTCCCTGATTTCCCCGATCATGATGACATCCGGGTCCTGGCGAAGGATGGAACGCAGTCCGGAGGCAAAGGTCATCCCCGCCCTGTGGTTGAGCTGAACCTGCCGGATATGGGCCATCCGGTACTCAACCGGGTCTTCAAGGGTAATGATGTTGGTATCCGGGGTATTAATCTCTTTGAGCATGGCGAAAAGGCTGGTGCTTTTTCCGCTGCCCGTGGGGCCGGTGCAAAGGATCATGCCGTAGGGCATCTGGATCATT
>JAKSBB010001163.1 GCA_022361315.1 Desulfobacterales bacterium | reverse complement strand
CGGTGGCATCATCAGAATCTGCTGTATCGGTTGCTGTGACGGTATAAATTACCTGTCCAGATCCGCTGTTTTCATCAATGGCAGACGCAGTTGCACCGGAGGTTATGGATGGGTCACTATCGTCTATATCGTTGATACTCAATGTAACAGCCTGTTCATCCGTATTGCCCCCTGTGTCGGTTGCCACCACGGTGAAGCTGTAGCTTGATTTGCTTTCATGATCCGGATTTCCGGTAAGCGTTACCGCTCCAGTACTGCTGTTTATGCTGAGAAGTGATTCGTCGCCAACACCACTTTTCAGGCTATACGTCAATGACCCGCTGGCGTCTGAGGCATCATCGGAATCCGCCGTGTCTGTTGCTGTGACGGTATAGATCACCTGTCCAGATCCGCTGTTTTCATCAATAGCAGATGCGGTAGCACCCGATGTGATGGATGGATCACTTTCATCAACGTCGTTGATGCTCAAGGTTACGGCCTGTTCATCTGTGTTCCCCCCTGTATCGGTTGCCACCACGGTGAAGCTGTAGCTGGATTTACTCTCATGATCAGGATCTCCGGTGAGAGTGACCGCTCCAGTGCTACTATTGATGCTGAGAAGTGATTCGTCACCCACACCACTTTTGAGGCTGTATGTCAAAGACCCACTGGCATCTGTTGCATCATCCGTGTCCGCAGAGTCGGTTGCGGTGACGGTATAGATCACCTGCCCGGATCCGCTGTTTTCATCAATGGCAGAGGCCGTAGTGCCGGAGGTTATGGATGGATCACTTTCGTCCAGGTCATTGATACTGAGGGTAACGGCCTGTTCATCTGTATTGCCGGCTGTATCCGTGGCAACCACAGTAAAACTGTAACTGGATTTATTCTCATGGTCGGGATTTCCTGTGAGTGTCACTGCTCCCGTACTGCTGTTTATGCTGAAAAGCGCCTCATCGCCGACACCGCTTTTGAGGCTATATGTCAGTGAGCCGCTGGTGTCGGTGGCATCATCAGTATCCGCCGTGTCTGTTGCTGTGACGGTATATATTACCTGTCCTGATCCACTGTTCTCATCAATGGCAGAAGCGGTAGCACCTGAAGTGATGGAAGGGTCTGTTTCATCCAGATCGTTGATACTTAAGGAGACCGCCTGTTCATCGGTGTTCCCCCCAGTATCCGTTGCTACCACGGTGAAACTGTAGCTTGATTTACTTTCATGATCCGGATCCCCGGTGAGCGTGACTGCCCCAGTGCTGCTGTTGATGCTGAGAAGCGATTCGTCACCCACACCACTCTTGAGGCTGTATGTCAAGGATCCGCTGGCGTCCGATGTATCGTCAGTATCCGCCGTGTCTGTTGCTGTGACGGTATATATTACCTGTCCTGATCCACTGTTCTCATCAATGGCAGAAGCGGTAGCACCCGATGTGATGGATGGATCACTTTCGTCAACGTCGTTGATACTCAGGGTTACGGCTTTTTCTCCGGTATTGCCTGCGGTATCAGTGGCAACAACGGTGAAGCTGTAATTGGATTTGCTCTCATGATCGGGATCCCCAGTAAGTGTTACCTCGCCGGAACTGCTGTTGATACTGAAAAGAGTTTCATCTCCTACGCCGCTTTTCAGGCTGAACGTTGCAGTTTCATTCGAGGTCGCCGTGTAGATCACCTGAGACGCACCGCTGTTTTCGTCTATGGCAGAGGCCGTACCCCCAGATGTGACATTTGGGGCAGTTGTGTCAATGGCAATGTCGCTGCCGTCATCTATATTGGTTGCTGGCAATGAAGTATCAGCCAGGGCATTTCCGGCTAAATCCTTAACTGTACCGGTGGTGAAGCTGGAAACTGCTAGGTCTCCGATGGTATTCCCGGCCTGTACGGTATACGTGCCGGTGAGAGTGGTACCGTTGGCAGACGCGGTCAGGGTGACTGTTTCACCGGTATTCAGGGTCACCGTCATCTGGCCGCCGCTTTGAATGTCTTCATTCATGGTAGCGGTGATATTGATGGTATCATTTTCTTTGTAACTGCCGTCGGAAGTTGTGGAGGTAAAAGAGGACACCAGAGGGGCGGTGTTGTCCGGGGTGGAAAAATTCCACACCGTTTTGTCGGAGAGTTCGGCTGCAGGACTGCCGTTGGCATCCAGAATGGCGTTGTCGTCAAATACCACGTAATACCCGGTACTGTCGGTGAATGTTCCCGCAGGATCAACGGTCAGGGTCGTACCACCCCAACCGGTTATTTTGGCGTCGGTAATCGCAATCTGTTCAAAGGTTGAATCATCACTGGTGAGTTTTATCGTCAGATTGCCTGAAGCGCCTTTAAATACTGCTTCAGAAAAGGAAAGGGTCAGGTCATCATTGGCACCCACATCAGCGGCGTTGTCCGAAGGGCTTGTGCTGGCCAGTGTCGGTCTGTTGGCGTCTATGGCATCATTGTTCTGAGTGATATCCGTGTTGTAGGTGTTGCTGGTATTGCCGGCGCTGTCTTCAAGTGTAAAACTTACAGGAACGGCATCGCCGGTTGCCAGGTCTGTACCTCCGTCCGTGACGGTAAACTGGGCTGTATACGTGGTGTCGTTGGTTTTGGTCAGGTTGGACAGGGCAAAACCACCGATGGTGCCGGAGATGTTGGTATAGGTATCCGTATCACTGTCCACAATTATAGTGACGGTGACGGTATCATTGACTGCCATGGCCGTGTTGGGAATTGATGCACCGGTAACGTTCGGGGAGTTGGCATCAATGCGGTCGTTGGTTTGGGAAATGGCTGTGGTATAGGCGTCACTTGTGTTGCCGGCGCTGTCCTGGATCGTGATGTTCACCGCATGGTCTGAGCCCGCCGCCACATCGCTGTCTCCTTCGGTGATGGTGAATTCGGCAGTGTAGGTGGTGCTATCGGTGCGTGAGAAGTTGGAAAGGGAATAGCCGGCCACAGTACCGGAAAGACCGGTGTAGGTATCTCCACCGTCATCGGCCACACTGATGGTGACGGTGACGGTATCTCCGGCCTTCATGACGGTATCAGGAATGGTCACGCCGCTGATGACGGGTTTGTTGGCATCAATGGCGTCGCTGTTCTGGGATATCGCTGTATTGTATGTGTTGCTGGTATTCCCGGCGCTGTCGTCCAACGTCAAGGACACCGGGATATCACTGCCTGCTGCGACGTCCGTACCACCCTGGGTGACTGTGAACTGTGCCTCGTAGGTGGTGTTGTCCACCCTGCTCAGACTGCCCAGTGAAAAACCGCCCACAGTGCCGGAAAGGTTGGTATATGTGTCACCTCCGTCATCGCTTACAGTAATGGTGACGGTGACTGTATCGCCGATGTTCATGGGGGTGTTTGGTATGGAAACGTTGCTGATGACGGGGGCGTTGGCATCAATCGGATCTCCGGCCTGGGAAATCGCTGTGGTGTAGTTGTTGCCGGTACTGCCGTTGCTATCCGTCATGGTGATGTCCACCGGAATATCAGAGCTTGCAGCTACATCGGTACCGCCGTCCGTTACAGTGAATTCTGCCGTATACGTTGTACTGTCTGTCCTTGCCAGGTTGGTGAGGGAAAATCCGCCGACGGTGCCGGAGATTCCTGTGTGTGCAACTCCGCCGTCATCATCCACAGTAATGACAACCTGGACTGTGTCTCCAATTTTCATGGATGAATTGGCGATGGAAACACCGGTTACAACCGGACCGTTGGCGTCAATCCGGTCGCTTCCCTGACTGATGGCGGTGGCGTAATTGGTGCTTGTATTACCTGCAATATCATCTATGGTGACATCCACGGGGATGTCTGAACCTGCAGCGACATCTGTACCGCCGTGGGTGATCGTAAACTGTGCCGTATATTCGGTGCTGCTGACTCGGGTCAGGTTGGACAGGGAAAAACCGCCGATAGTGCCTGAAAGGTTGGTATAAGCGTCGCCGCCGTCATCATCTACAGTTAATGTAGCGGTAACCGTATCCCCGACTTTCATGGCTGTATCAGGAATCGTGACATTGGATATGACCGGTGCTGTGGTATCCAGAATATAGCTTTGTGAGACTGTGGCTCCGTCATTGCCTGCGGTATCCGTTACTTTGAATTGGATGCTACTGCTGCCGGACAGCGTTGCCCCGTTCCAGGAAACAGCCGTACCGCTGACTTTGTCTGAAATATCGGTCCAGTTGGTACCACCGTCAACAGAACCGTAAAGGGTTTCTCCCGTTGCAAGTGCGGCACTTAGGGTTGCAGTGATGGTTTGTGAGGCCGTATTGGTTGTAAAGTCTGTATCATCGGTGCCGGTGTCGGAAGAAATATCTATTGCTGAGATCGTTGTTCCAGGTGCTGTGGTATCGACTACAAAACTCTGGGATGCCACTGCGCCGCCGTTACCGGCAACATCAGTTACTTTAATCAGGATGGAATTGCTACCGGCCAGGGTGACATTGTCCCAGTTAATGGCAGTGCCGCTGGCTTTATCGGTGATATCAGTCCAGTTACTGCCGCCGTCCACGGAGCCATAAAGGGTTTCACCGGAGGCCAGTTCTGCACTTAAGGTGGCTGTTATGGTTTGTGATGCCGTGTTGGTTTCAAAATCGCTGTCAGAACTTCCTGTGTCGGTGGAAATATCAATGCCGGAAATTGTGGTTGTTGGGGCGGTTTCATCCAATACATAATTCTGGGAGGCTACAGAGCCGTCATTGCCTGCGGTGTCCGTGACTTTAAACTGGATGGCGCTGCTGCCGGAGATAGTTGCACCGTCCCAGCTGATGGCGGTTCCGCTGACCTTGTCCGTAATGTCTGTCCATGTGCTGCCGCCGTCTACAGACCCGTACAGGGTTTCACCGGACGCAAGGCCGGCGCTCAAGGTCGCTGTAATGGTCTGGGATGCGGTATTGGTTTCGAAATCACCGTCAGAGGTGCCTGTATCGGTGGAAATATCAATTCCGGAAATGGTGGTTGTGGGGGCTGTGGTGTCAATTACAAAGCTTTGAAGTGCGACGGTTCCGCCATTGGCTGCGTTGTCCACCACTTTGAGCATGATGGAGTTGCTTCCGGCCAGGGTGACGTTGTCCCAGCTGATGGCCGTCCCGGATACTTTATTGGTTATATCGGTCCAGTTGCTGCCGCCGTCCACGGAACCGTATAGGATTTCTCCGGACGCCAGGCCGGCGCTCAAGGTCGCCGTAATGGTCTGTGACGCCGCATTGGTTTCGAAATCGCTGTCTGAGCTGCCGGTGTCGTTGGAAATATCAATGTTTGAGATGGTGGTTGTGGGGGCGGTTTCATCCAGAACATAACTCTGTGAGGCAACCGGGCCGTCATTGCCGGCATTGTCCGTCACCTTGAATTGAATTGAGCTGCTGCCGGAAATGGTGGCGCTGTCCCAGGTGATGGTGGTGCCGGAAACCTTGTCTGTGATATCGGTCCATGTGCTGCCGCCATCCACGGAGCCGTATAAGATGTCGTCGGATGCCAGGGCCGCACTTAAAGTTGCCGTAATGGTCTGTGACGACACATTGGTGTCGAAATCACTGTCAGAGGTGCCACTATCGTTGGAAATATCAATCCCGGATATGGTGGTTGTGGGGGCGGTGGTATCCAAAACATAACTCTGAGAAGTGACATTTCCTTCGTTGCCCGCTTTATCCGCCACCTTGAACTGAATGGAATTGTTTCCGGAAATGGTGGCGCCATCCCAACTGACGGCCGTTCCGGAAACCTTGTCTGTAATGTCGGTCCAGTTGCTGCCGCCGTCCACGGAACCGTAAAGAACGTCTCCGGATTCCAGGGCCGCACTTAAAGTGGCGGTTATGGTTTGTGATGAAGTATTTGTTTCGAAATCACTGTCAGAGGTGCCGGTATCGGTGGAAATGTCAATTTCCGACACGGTGGTTGTGGGAGCAATCGCATCCACATCGATGTAGAGCTTGGGGCTGTTTTCCCCGTCGTTGATGGTATAAAACACAGCCAGATCTGTCCCGTCACCGGCAGCTTCAATGACAGATGTGGGCACCCGGATCTCTGCCAGTCCCTCATCATTTAAAATATCGGCTGTCACAGTGGCTTCATAGGTCTGGCCTGCCCAGTTGATAACAACGGTATCGCCTTCCTCCGTGTCGCTGACTCCGACAATGACGCCGGCATCTTTTTCTGCACCGTTTACACCGCCGCCGCCAGCAGCTTCAACGATGGGTGGCTGGATGATGGCATCCTGAATATCTGCCAGGTCTGCATTTGTACCGCTGGAAAACTCATCAACACCCTGTTGCAGGAGTTCTACCGCGTCCTGGTTTAGGCCTACACTTTCATCGTCGGAGTCGTCATCACCGGAGTCACCGTCGTCTTCTACGACGATGTTATCCCGAATGGTTTCAATGGTCTCTTCAATCCCACCGGTCTGCTGGTCCACACCGGAGAGCATGGCCAGTACATTACCGTATTGTTCACTTGCACTTACACCGTCTCCACTGTCATAATCTTCGTCGATTACTGTTGTTACGGGGCCGGTAATATCTTCAACATTAAACAATTCTCCGACGGTGTCGTTGCTGGAGAAATCTTCATCGGTCATCGGGGTGGTGGCCAGGGTGGTTTCGTCAATTCCGGCCAGTTGAACCGCCAATTCGGTTAATGGGGTTACCGTGAGGTTCACATTGCTCTCGCCGTCCGTCTGGGTCATTGCCCTGAGGGTGGTCCCCAGGTTGGTCAATTCACCTGTGGTTTCATCCTCATAGTCAGCCACGGAATTGGTATCAATGACTTTGGCAAAGATATAGCCATTATACCCGTTGGTGATTTCGTGTGAATAATCTCCGGTGGAAAAATCGTGATCTTCGGCAACGATAAGATTACCGTCTGCATCATAAAGCTCCACCCGCAGTACGGATGAAAAAATACCGGCTGCTGCTGAAAGGGTAACCACATAGCTGGATGAGGCAGCGGCAGCAGTGCCGCTGCCAACTGCCGCAGCCACGCCAACGCCTGCTGCGCCGCTGGCACCTGCAGCCCCTGCGGCAATCCATGCGGATTGGCCGGCCTGGCTGCCGGCCTGCCAGACAACGTGTTCCACCATGTCGGCTGCCGTTGTTGCCTCGGCCGCTACAGGTGCTTCAAGACTGCTGGGGATTGTCATATCTTCGGGAGGGGTAAAGGAGCCGTCAGCACTGAATAGCGTATCGGATTCTTCTGTGAAAAAATCGTCTATCCTTGCCACCTCATCCCCTTCAACCTCGATTTCCAGGATCTTTCCCTTACGCTTGAGCACAAGGCCTTCCGGGGGCTGGCCTGTTTCGACATCCTTGATCGTATACACCGCACCAGGCCTTGCCATGATACCGTTCAACTGATCTAAAGGGTATTCTAAGATTTGATTGTCTTTTAGTTTTTCGACGAGTACGAGCATTTTATCTCTCCCGGAATAAGATAAAAATTTTTCAATGGCAATTTGACCTTGCCGAAGTTGACGTAATCTTGCTTTTTTATCCGCCAACTTTGATTAAGATAAAAAACGGAACGAGTTATTCAAGCTATCATATTTCAAGTAACAGTTTGATCGTCCATTACCCTTGAATAAGAAGATCAATGGCAGCACTGTTCGTTTGGAAGCCTAGGTCTATATTTTGCTTTTACTAGTCAAAAGAATGAACAGCACCTATAGAACCATAACAGATTTCAAGCGTATAGATCCGTATTTACACCCGTTAAATAAAAAAATCAATCAGGGAATCCCTTAATATATGTAGTTATTTTCAATAAAGGATTCTATGGATTAAATTGATCTTGACCCTGAGTAGATTAATCTGTTTAATTAGGGCGATGGTTTCTGTTCCGGCGTTGCTAACATTGTACTCTCTATTGTCTTGTGTCATTGATCGCTGGTGAGTTGGATTGGCTGTCTATTTTCAGAAATACTTTTTGTAAGCCCCAACTCTGAATTTTACGTATCACTATCAAAGCAAAAAGATTTGATCCGACAAAAATAACATTACAACTAAATAAAAGGTAAATGTGTAATGCGTCTTATTATCTGTTGTACAGCAGCGGTCCTAAGTTTTATGTGCGCTTCGAATCTCTTCGCGGCGTCACCGGGAAAGGTGACTGGCGAAGAGGTGGTAAAAGATGGGGGTGTTGCGTCGATCCATGACACGATCCGGTTTACACTGGATAAAAATCCGGAAGTTTTTACTGCCCGTGAAAGACTTGCCTCAGCCCAGGCAGATCTGAACGCCGAGGAAAATCAACGAATGCCAAGTATTTCGCTGGAAGCGGTGGCGGAAAATGACGATGAAGACTCCACCGCCTATGTCAGAGTACTTCAACCGCTTTGGGTGGGGGGACGCATTGATAATGCAATCCAAAAAGCCGTTATCCAAGTCGATCTGGCTGAGGTGCAACTTCATCGTACCCAGCGGGAACTGATGGAAGAGACGGTGATTGCCTTTACCGAGGTAACAGGGTTAAAGGAAAGAATCCGTGCCGCATCCAAAAATATTGATGAGCACAAAGAACTTCTGGATATGATCTCCCGTCGCAGAACCGGAAAAATATCCTCTGAGGCAGATGTGCAACTCGCACAGTCCAGGCTGACCCAGGCGGTGCTGACCAGTGAGGATTTAAAGGGGCAGCTTCAGATTGCACGCAATGAATTGTTTGCCTTGACCCGGACGCCATTGGACGATTTTGAGCCGGTGATGACTGAACTGCTTGAACTCCCCGGGCATGCTCAGGTGGAGGCTGATGTTGAGAATGCCTCTCCCCGGCTTGAACAGATCCGTCTTGAGATCGATATTGCAAAGATGAACCGGTTGGTAAGTCAGTCTGAATATTTTCCAAGCCTTTATGGCCGATTAGACCAGGACATTTATGATAAGGAAGGGACCTCAAGCCAGCATCTTGATACGACTCTGGCATTGGTTCTGGAGGGAGAACTTGACGGGGCCGGATTTCGGACATTTGAACAGGTCAAGTCATCCGAGGTGTTGATCCGGGCCACCCAGATGCAGTCCCGGGCTGAGAGGAACGATGTGAACCGGACCGCCCGTTCGCTTTTAGCGGACCGCGATCTGGAAAGACAATTGGTGGATTTGAACCGGTCCCTTGTTAAATCGACTGCCAGTACATTGGCCTCATATACCCGCCAATACGAGGCTGGCCGTAAAAGCTGGCTTGACCTGCTGAATATCCAGCGGGAGTTCGCCAATGCACGATTGAATCTGGAATTGGTGAAAAGCCGCTACGAACAGGCCAGTCTGAGGCTTGCCGTTCAGATGGGCCGATTTGATGAGGCTGCCGGAATCGTTAAATGATCTCTGACTCTGATAAAACGCCGGCGGAAATGCCGGAATTTACACCCCGGTCCGCACCCATTGACCCGATGGTTCTGGGAATCCTGTTGAATAAGAACGGTATTTCAGTATCCCCCGGTGCAGTGGCAAAAGCATGTGATGTCTTTCAGCCCGCAGGGGCGGAGTTTAATCCGGTGGAGCGGTTGATGGGGATTCTGGCCGGTATCGAGCAACGGCATCTGAGGGCGTGCCAACTCCGGTGGGACCGCCTGGACCGTCGGCAATTGCCGGCTCTCGTCTTCCATGACAAGGCTTGGGTGTATGTGGAATCGGACAAGGACGACATGGTTCATCTGAAACCGCCGGTGGGGCCAGATATTCAACTGCCGGCCGATGACCTTGGTGATGCCCTGGTTCTCTGGTTCCGGACACCTCTGCAGGACAGCACGGAAGATACTGCCATAAAAGGGAAAGCCTTTAGTCTGTTGATGGGCGAAATCTGGCGGGACAAACGCTGGTTTGTGGAGGTCACAGCCGCTACAATCGTTATCAACATCCTTGCTGTGGCATCATCGTTATTTGCGATGCAGGTATATGACCGGGTGGTCCCGACCTTCGCCTATGCGACATTGACGGCCCTGGTGGCGGGGATGGGCATTATACTCTGCCTGGACTGGATCCTGAAATTTATACGCGCCAGAATTACGGATGACCTGGCCCATAAGGTGGATATCTCGTTGTCCCGGAAATTGTACGAGCATATTATGCAGCTGCGTCTGGACACCCGTCCAAACAGTGCCGGTGCTCTGGCGTCTCACATGAGGGGACTTGAGCAGGCCAGAAATTTTTTCTCATCCTCCATCGTCTTTTTTATGACGGATCTGCCCTTTAGTTTTTTCTTTATCGGGGTCATTTATCTTATCGGGGGGGAGGTGAGCCTGGTGTATGCGACCCTGCTGCCGGTGGCCCTGGTGCTGGGGTGGATTGCCCAATGGCGGTTGAAACGATTGGCGAAAAAAGAGGTGCGGAAAGGGCAGCAGCGCCACGGGCTTCTGCTGGAAAGTATTCAGGGAACGGAAACCATTAAAGCCACCGGAGCGGCGTGGCGGTTCAGCGGGTATTGGCAGGGGATAACCCGGGCCATGGCCGATTACGGTTTTAAAAGTAAAAGTATTACGACGACAACTGTAATCAGTACGGGCAGTCTCGGAACCATTGGTTATGTGGGGGCACTGGTTGTCGGGGTTGCCTGTGTGGAAAAGGGAGAACTGACCACCGGCGGTATGATCGCCTGCGCTATTTTGGGGGGACGTATTATCGCTCCCATCGGCCAGAGTGTCCGGTTTATGGTGCAGTGGGAGCATGTCAGGGAAGGGTTGGAAATGGTAAACCGTCTTCTGGGAATGGAGACGGACCGCAGCCAGGACCAGGACCTCTTATTTCCGGATGAAATGCCGGATAAAGTAACACTCGAAGGGGTCCGATTTGCCTATCCCAATTCTCCCATCGTTTCCATTGATATTCCCGATCTGAAGTTTAATGCCGGTGACAGGGCATTGATCCTGGGTCCAAACGGGTGCGGAAAATCCACATTTTTAAAAGTGGCCGCCGGTTTGTTCAAACCCTCGGAAGGTCAGGTCCGGTTGGGAAATACCGAAATGTCTCAGCTGGATGTTCAGGTCATCAACCAGGGCGTGGGGTACATGCCCCAGGATGTCCATCTGTTCAAGGGAACATTAAAATCCAACATGGGGTTGAGTGGCGGTGTGTCCGACGGTTTGATAATTGAAGTGTCTCAATTGCTGGGCATTGATCGGGTGGCTGCTGAAAATCCGAGAAGTATGGAGCTTGAGATTTTTGAAGGCGGGGGCGGTCTCTCCGGGGGGCAGAAACAATTGGTTGCACTTTCCCGTCTTTTTCTTGCCCGCCCACGGGTGTGGTTGCTGGATGAACCCTCTGCGTTTCTTGACCTGGAGTCGGAAAACAGAGTGATGGATGCACTTAACAACTGGGTCAGACCCACAGATATAGTCATTATTGCCACCCACCGGCCGCGTCTGGCCAATATGGCCAACCGGGTGCTGATCATGCGGCGGGGACGAATTGTCGCCGACGGAAAACCCGAAGATGTGATCCAGATGCCGGGCTTCAAACCCCAGGGGAGTCTGGCAATGCATAGGAATTGATGACGGCTATGGAAGCTTCTAGGAACTCTGTCATTCTTCGTACCCGGTACTCCCTTGTTCTCTGGATGTTGATCCTGGGGTTTACGGCTGCTGCGTCATGGGCATACCACTTTGAGCTTGATCAGACCGTTCGGGGCAGCGGTACGGTGATTGCTGTCAGCAGGGTTCAGGTGATTCAGGCGGTGGACGGCGGAGTACTCCGATCCCTGAACGTGAAAGCGGGTGACAGGGTAAAAAAGGATGAAATTCTGGCCAAATTTGATCAGACACGGTTTACCGCAAATGTAAAAGAACTGGAAGCCCGGCTCGCTGCCCTGTATGCGGAGGCGGCCCGTCTCAGAGCGGAGATAACCGGCGCGGAAAAGGTCCGTTTTCCCAAACGTATTTCAAGGTATCCCGAGTTAATTTCCGTACAGAAGGCCCTATTTAAACAACGACGACAGGGGTTTGCCGCAGATATGGAAAATCTTGAAACCGCTGTGCGGCTGGCAAAGGAAGAGAGCAAACTAGTCAAGGACCTTGCCCGTTCCGGAGATGCCAGCCGGTCTGAAGTGATCAAAGCCGAACAACAGCAGAACAACGCTGAAGGGGAATTGATAAAACGGGAAAATAAGTATTATCAGGAAATTCAGGCTGAACTGGCTGCCGCTGAAGACGAGATCGGGCAGAACGAACAGATCCGTACCCAGCGGCTACAACAGCTAAAGGACAGTGTGATCCGTGCGCCGGTCCCGGGCATCGTTAAGAATGTCAGGATAACCACATTGGGCGGGGTATTGCACCCCGGTGAAGAGTTAATGCAGATCGTTCCTGTGGATGATCAGTTGATTGTCGAAGCCAAAATCATGCCGGCGGATATCGCAGATATTCATACCGGCATGTCCGCCAGTATCCAGTTTGATGCCTTTGATTATACAATCTTCGGTGCGGCTGAAGGCGAGGTGAAGTACGTCAGCGCAGATACTCTGGAAGAAGAGACCCCCTACGGAGAGCAAACCTATTACCGGGTGCATCTCCTGCCGTCACAAAATCCTGTGGTTACCAGAACCGGTAAAACCATCCATATTTTGCCGGGGATGATTGCCCAGGTAGATATCCGAACGGGACGCCGTACCGTTCTGGACGTATTGCTCAAACCGTTAAGGAAAACACTGGCAGAGTCCTTCCGTGAGAAATAGTCCTTCCTTCTTTTCGTTAGATTACCATTTTCATAAGTTCGTGGTCATTGCGTTTCTAAACATGGACGTGGGGTAACGAAAATGATACGTAGGGATAAAAAATGGTTAATTAGGCCCTGATAAAAGGGCTGCGATATTGAGGAGTGATAGGACATTATGGACAGGGTTTTACTGATTTCAGCCTCCGGGGCCATGGGCGGGCTGTTCTTCTTATGGTTGTCCAGGGCGGTGCGGCAGCAGAAGATGAAGGATTTTATATTTGCCCATCAATGGCTGATGTTTCCCAATGCCATCTGTTATTGGCGGACGGCACTCGCAGCCCTGGGATTTGTCCTTTATTTCTTTTCTTCATTTCAGGCCGTGGCCATTGTCATTTTTACCTTTGCCGCAATCCTCGACGGCGTGGACGGGGTGGTGGCACGGGGGTGTAACCTGGTCTCCGAATGGGGGGAATGGCTGGATCCCGTATGTGATAAGTTTACCTATCTTCCACCCATGGTGGGGTTCGCCTATACCGGTATATTGTCGGTGGATCTGGTGTGGATTCTTGTGGCCATTGAACTGGCCGGGCAATTCTTTGCCAGGAAGATTTTGTCCTGGATGAAGGTGTCGGGTGCTGCCAATAATTTCGGCAAGATCAAGGCAATTATTTGTTTCGCCCTGGTGATTCTGTGTGCCCTGATGGATGCCAACCCCGGTATGATTAACATTGCCGACGGGATATTGATGGGATGTATTATTCTTTCCGCAGCTTCCATGGCCTTTAAATTTATTCCCAATCGCCTCTATGCGGATATTTTGTCCATGCTTAATTTTTGTTGCGGTATCATCGCCCTGATATTGACCTATCACTACTCTTTTGCCTGGGCGATCCTGGTGATTATCATGGGGCAGCTTTTTGATCTGTTTGACGGCCGGATGGCGCTTAAACACGGCGGGACAAAGTACGGCCCGTATCTGGATGATATCGCCGATTTTGTCAGCTTCGGACTGGCACCGGCGTATGTGGTGATACAAAAGGGCGGGGTGGCCGCCTGGTTTTTTGCACTTCTCTTTGTTGCCGGTGTGGCATTCCGGCTGATCCGCTTTGTGGCGGTGGACAAAAAACGCAACGATTTACCACCGGGTATCTTTAACGGTTTTCCCAGCCCGGCCGGTGCCCTGATTGTTCTCGGCGCCTCTCTTGTGTCAAATCCGGCCTGGTTGTGGTTTTTCACTGGGCTGTCCACCCTGTTGATGGTCAGCCATATCCGGTTTGCCCATTTTGGGCGGGTGATTCTTAAAAAAATCCCCAAACCTCTTTTTTTCCTGCTGTCCGCGACCATTATTGTGGCCCTGGCCTATTTGCTGAAGACAAAGAATGCCCAGATGTTCGGTTATATGATTTTATGCTCGGCAGGCATGTATATCGTTGCCGGCCGGTTATGGTATCAGCAGCAGTGAACCCTATCCGAAGGCAGACGCGCGATAAGATCAGCGTTTGGCCAAATGCGGTACCATGATGTCAAAGAACCGGTTGATATCCGCTTCGGTCACCACCAGCGGGGGCATGAGGCGTACGGATTGCGGTTTCGGTGCATTGATCAGCAGGCCGTCCGCCAGGCAGGCCGATACCAATTGATCCCCTGGTGTGATTTCCAGATCAAAGGCAATTAAAAGACCCATTCCCCTGATATTTGTTATTTCATAGGTGGTGGAGAGATCTTTCAGGCGGTCCTGAATCTTTTTCCCCATTGTTGCTGCATTCGCCGGTATGTCTTTTTCAAGTAATTCGTCGAGTACGGAGAGGCCAGCGGCCATTGCCAGGGGCTGCCCCGTATAGGTGCCCCCCTGATCGCCGGGGGCGAATATGTCTAAGTCCTCCTTTGTGAGCATGGCGGAAAGCGGGAATCCGCCACCAATGCCTTTTCCGAGGGTCATAATGTCAGGTGTAATTCCGTATTGCTCATAGGCGAACAACGTACCGGTCCGTCCCATACCGGTCTGGATTTCATCAAAGATGAGCAGGGTGCCGGTATCGTCGCACAATCTGCGGAGATCCCGAATGAATTCACGCGTCGCAGGTATCACCCCGCCTTCACCCTGAACCGGTTCGATCATCACGGCACAGGTGTTTTCATTAACCAGTTCACGGATGGAATCGACATCGTTGAATCTGCCTTTTTTAAACCCCTCGGACTTGGGTTCGAACAGGGTTTCCCATTCCGGTTTCCCGGTGGCGGCCATGGTGGCCAGGGTTCTGCCGTGAAAACCGTGACGGGTGGTGATAATCTCATAGGCCCCTTCTTTTTTTTCGCTGCCGTATTTTCTGGCCAGCTTAATGGCGCCCTCATTGGCTTCTGCGCCGGTGGATGTAAAAAATACCCGTGAAAGGGGTGTCTGAGCAAGCAGCCGTTCCGTGTATGCCAGCATAGGGCGGTTGTAAAATGAGGGGCTGGCGTTTATCAGGGTGGCGGCCTGTTCCGACAGGGCCCGGACCAGGATGTCGGGGCAGTGTCCCAGGCAGTTCACCGCCCACCCCCCGATAAAATCCAGATAGGATCGGCCCCGGGTATCCTCCAGCACAATG